>CAMLKO010000074.1 GCA_946480495.1 uncultured Caulobacteraceae bacterium | reverse complement strand
CGCCTCGGCCGCGCGGGCCGCGGCGTCGTCGGCGCTCTCGATGCCGGTCGGCCGCACGACGACGGTGGCGGCGCCCTGCAGCTGGGCGGTCCAGCCGTGGGCCGCGCGGTTGGCGGCGAGCGCGCCAAGGCAGGTGATCGAGGCCAGGAAGACCAGCACGGCGACCACGAAGGTCAGCGCGAAGTCGCGTGCGTCGGCCGTGGGCAGCAGCGGCGCGGGCTTCCAGCGTCTGGCGTCGAAGGCGCTCACAGCTCCGCCCCCGTGCCGCCGTAGGCGCTGAGGCGCCCGTTCTCCAGGTGCAGCACCGGCTGGCCGGCGCGGGCGACCAGCTCCTCGTCGTGGCTGGCGATCAGCACGGTCATGCCCAGCCGGTTCAGCTCGACGAACAGGCGCAGGATGCGAAGCGCGAGCTCGTTGTCGACGTTGCCGGTGGGCTCGTCGGCCAGCAGGATCTGCGGGCGGCCGACCACCGCGCGGGCGATGGCGAGGCGCTGCTTCTCACCCCCGGAAAGCGTGGCGGGAAGGGCGTTCATCCGGTCCTTCAGGCCGACCCAGGCCAGCAGCTCGGCGACGTCGTCGCGGTAGGTCTGCGGCTTCTGGCCGGCGATGCGCAGGGGAAGCGCGGCGTTGTCGAAGGCCGACAGGTGCTCCAGCAGCCGGAATTCCTGGAAGACCACGCCGACCTTACGGCGCATGGCGGTGCGCTCCTCCGCGCTGAGGCGCGCGAGGTCGCGCCCCAGCATCTCGATACGGCCGCTGGTGGGCTTCGCGTCGAGGTAGATGAGCTTCAGGAGGCTGCTCTTGCCCGCGCCCGAGGCGCCGGTGACGAAGTGGAAGGAGCCCTGGTCCAGCGTGAAGGAGATGTCGCTCAGCACCTCGGGCGCATGGCCGTAGCGCAGGCCCACGCTGTCGAAGCGCAGGACCGGCCCGTCGTACGGCGGCGGCGGAGGAGGGTTTCTGGACATGCGAACCGAAATCGGCGACCCCCGGACGTGACGTCCTGTTGTGGGCGAAGAGAGCGGCGCATGGAAGTCCTTCTCACCGAGCGCGAGATCGCCGGGCGCGTCGAGGCGCTGGCCGCCGCCATCGCGCCGCGCGTCGACGACGAGACGGTGGCGGTCTGCCTGCTCACCGGCGGCATCTGGTTCACCGCCGACCTGACCCGGGCGCTGGGGCGGCTGGGCAGGAACCTGCGCTTCGACGCCCTGTGGCTCTCCTCCTACAAGGACGAGCGCGCCAGCTCCGGCCGCTGCCAGGTCCGCGCCGACCTCCAGCGGCCGCTGTCGGGCCGCAAGGCGCTGATCATCGACGACGTGTTCGACTCAGGCCTGTCGCTCAGCGAGGCCGCCCGGCTGGTGAAGGACGCCGGGGCGTCGGAGGTCCTGACCGCCGTCTTCGCCCGCAAGCCCTGGCCCACCCAACGCGCCATCGACCCCGACTTCGTGGCCTGGGAAGCCCCGGCGCGGTTCCTGGTCGGCTACGGGATGGATTCGGGAGGCGCGATGCGGGCGCTGCCTTTCATCGCGGCGCTGGATTAGCTAAGCCGGTTCCGACGGATTTTCGCCAAGGGATGACAACTGAGCGGGTTCAATGATGAGCCGTTCGCCTTCCTTACGAAGGATGACCTGTTCGCCAGGCAGCTCAAATCCGCGGGGAAAGCGAACCACCTGATCGCCATCAATCCTCAGCAGCCTTGCGCGTCGTTCCTTGTTCATCAGGCAAGCCTAGCGAATGCCATCAGCTAAAGCCACGGCGCCGGGGTTTCCAGAGCCAGCATCTGCTCGTAGGTCGGCCGCGCGCGGATCACGGCCCATTTCGCGCCGTCGACCAGGACCTCGGGGACCAGCGGGCGGGTGTTGTATTCGCTGGCCATGGCCGCGCCGTAGGCTCCGGCGGACATGAAGGCCACCAGGTCTCCGGCCTTGAGCGGCGGCAGGTCGCGCTGGCGGGTGAAGGTGTCGCCGGTTTCGCAGATGGGGCCGACGACGTCGTAGGGCGCGAGAGGCCCGGGCGTTTCCTTCACCGGGCGGATGTCGTGGAAGGCCTCGTACATGGCCGGGCGGATGAGGTCGTTCATGGCCGCGTCGAGCACGACGAACTTCCGGCCCTCGGGGCGTTCGTGCAGGTGGATGACGCGGGCCAGCAGCACGCCGGCGTTGGCGGCGATCACCCGGCCGGGCTCGAAGGCGAAGACGATGTCGAGGCCGCCCATCACCTTGGCGACCATGGCGGCGTATTCGGCCGGTCCCGGCGGCTCGGGCTGGTGGAAGTAGGGCACGCCCAGACCGCCGCCGAGATCGAGGCGGTCGACGATCAGGCCCTGCGCGCGCAGCCGTTCGACGAGGGCGCGCATCTTGCCAAAGGCGTCCTCCATGGGGGCCAGTTCGGTGATCTGGCTGCCGATGTGGCAGGCGACGCCCACGGGGTTCAGGTGCGGCGAGGCGGCGGCCCTGGCGTAGAGCCGCTCGGCCTCGGCGATGGAGACGCCGAACTTGTTCTCCGACTTGCCGGTGGCGATCTTCGAGTGGCCGCCGGCCGAGACGTCGGGGTTCACGCGGATGGCGATGGTGGCGACAAGGCCCCTGTCGCGCGCGATGTGCTCGACGAGGTCGAGCTCGGGCTCGGACTCCACGTTGATTTCGGCGACGCCAACGTCGAGGGCGAAGCCGATCTCGGCGGCGGTCTTGCCCGCGCCGGAGAAGACGATGCGCTCAGGGGGAATGCCGGCGGCGAGCGCGCGGCGGATCTCGCCTTCGGAGACGGTGTCGGCGCCGGCGCCCTGCTTGCCCAGCACCTTCAGCACCGAGACGTTGGAGTTGGCCTTCACCGCATAGGCGATCAGCGGCTCGCCAAGCCCCGCCGCGATCAGGGCGGCGCGGAAGACCTGGTAGTGCCGCTCAAGCGTGGCGGTCGAATAGACATAGACCGGCGTCCCGACCGCCTCAGCAATGTCGGCGAGCGGCACGTCCTCGCAATGGAGCTCGCCCCCCCGGAGCTCGAAGTGGTTCATTGCGGATTGGCGTAGGGATCAGGCAGCGAGCCTTGCGGCGCGGTCTGGCCGGGGTTTGAAGACTGGCCGCCGATGGGCAGGGTCCGCGGCGGGGCCGGGTCCATGTCGCGGTTGGCTTCGCTCTGGCGGTTCACGCCGCCGGCGGCCTGGGTGTTCTGGTCGGCGTTGTCGCTCTTTTGCTGGCCGGTGGCGCTGGTGTCGGCGCGGGCGTTGGTCGAGGCCTTCCACAGCGGGTTGGGCCGTTCCAGTTCCCCGGTCTTGCCGCAGCCGGCGACGAGCATGCCGCCCGCGAGAAGGAGCGAAAGGGCCAAAAGCTTTCCGTTCATCCTAGGATCTCCTTCCAACGGGCGATTTGCGCGCGGACCTGTTCCGGCGCCGTGCCCCCGTAGCTGGTGCGGCTGGCGACCGAGGCCGCGGGGGTCAGGACTGAGTAAACGCCGTCGGTGATGCGAGGGTCCAGCTTCTGCAGTTCGGCGAGCGGCAGGGCGGCCAGATCGCAGCCCAGCGCTTCGCACCGCTTCACGGCCGAGCCGGTCACGTGGTGGGCGTCGCGGAAGGGGAGCCCAAGCTCCCGCACCAGCCAGTCGGCGAGGTCGGTGGCGGTCGAAAAGCCCGCGCCGGCGGCGGCGGCCATCCGCTCGGCGTTGGGCGTCAGGTCGGCGACCATGCCGGCCATGGCCAGCAGCGACAGCTCCAGCGCGTCGAAGGCCTCGAAGGTCGGGACCTTGTCCTCCTGCATGTCCTTCGAATAGGCGAGCGGCAGGCCCTTCATCACCACCATCAGGCTGGTGAGCGACCCCAGGATGCGGCCGGCCTTGGCGCGGACCAGCTCGGCGGCGTCCGGGTTCTTCTTCTGCGGCATGATCGACGAGCCGGTGGTGAAGGCGTCGGTCAGCTGCACGAAGCCGAACTGCGGCGTCATCCAGACCACGATCTCCTCGGCCAGCCGCGACAGGTGCGCAGCACAGATCGCCGCCGCCGCCAGCGCCTCGAGCGCGAAGTCGCGGGCCGAGACGCTGTCCAGCGAATTGGCGGTGGGCTCGTAGAAGCCGAGCGCCTCGGCCGTCGCCTGCCGGTCGATGGGGAAGGGCGAACCCGCCAGCGCCGCGGCGCCCAGCGGGCACTGGTTCATCCGCGTGCGCGCGTCCTTGAACCGCGAGGCGTCGCGGCCGAACATCTCGACATAGGCCATCAGGTGGTGGCCGAAGGTGACGGGCTGGGCCGGCTGCAGGTGGGTGAAGCCGGGCATGATGGTCTCGGCGTGCGCCTCGGCCCGGGCCAGGAGCGCGCGTTGCAGCGCCTCGATCTGGTCGGCCGTGCGGTCGCACGCCTCCCGAACCCAGAGCCGGAAGTCGAGCGCCACCTGGTCGTTGCGCGAGCGCGCCGTGTGCAGCCGTCCGGCCGCCGGGCCGATCAGCTCGCGCAGCCGGGCCTCCACGTTCATGTGGATGTCTTCGAACTCGTCGCGGAACGGGAAGGTCCCCGCCTCGATCTCGGCCTCGATGGCGTCGAGGCCCTTCTGGATCGCGCCCTCGTCGGCGTCCGAGATCACGCCGACCTTGGCCAGCATCTCGGCATGCGCCCGCGAGCCGGCGAGGTCCTGCCTGGCCAGCCGCTTGTCAAAGCCGATGGAGACGTTGATCGCCTGCATCAGCTGCGCGGGCTTGCCTGAGAAGCGCCCGCCCCACATAGCTTGCCCCGCGTTTTTCCCGGAGGCGTTGGAGGGGTCGTCGGTCATATGAGCGAAGTCCAGGCGGCGAAGAGGCGGCCCGATATCGTGCGGTGGGCCCTGTTGGTCGCCGTCCTCATCGGCGCGGCGGCGGTTCTATACGTCATCGGCAGCGCTTCCTTCAAACCAAAGGCGCAGGCGGACCTTCGCGACCTTCGCACGGGCGCGCTGGAAAAGCTGGTGGTGGCGGCCTCTCCCACGCCCGAACCCACGGTCTCGTTCACCGATGACGCCGGCAAGCGCCTGACGCTCGCCGACTTCAAGGGACAGGTGGTGGTGATGAATCTCTGGGCCAGCTGGTGCGCGCCCTGCAAGGAGGAGATGCCCACGCTGGCCAGGCTCCAGGGCGCCTACGCCGCCCAGCCGGTGAAGGTGGTCACCATCAGCGTCGACCGCGACGAGGACCTGAACCTCGCCCAGGCGATGATCGCCCAGAACCCGCCGCTGAAGCTTTACCGTGACCCGAGCTACGGCATGGCCTTCGCCCTGCAGCCCCGCGCGCAGGGCTTTCCGACCACGGTGATCTTCGACCGGCAAGGGCGCGAGCGGGCCCGGCTTTCGGGCGGCGCCGACTGGTCCTCGCCCCAGGCGCGGACGCTCGTCGAGCGGCTCTTGCGGGCCGGCTGAAGTCCCGGTTTTCGGTTGACCGTCCGCGGGGCCCGTGTCCACCCTTGGGTCTGCAATCCTGAAGTCGGGCGCTCCCCAGACGATGAGATTGTTACCGGGTCGGCCCCCCGGCCGGCTCGCATTCTGGAACAGCTTGTCCAGGGAGACAGCTTATGGCGACCGGCACGGTCAAGTGGTTCAACACCACCAAGGGCTTCGGCTTCATCCAACCTGAAGACGGCGGCAAGGACGTCTTCGTCCACATCAGCGCGGTCGAACGCGCCGGCCTGCGCGGCCTCAACGAAGGCCAGCGGGTCAGCTTCGAGCTGAAGGAAGAGCGCGGCAAGACCGCCGCCGTCGACCTCAAGCCGCTCTAGGCCTGACGGACTTTCGAGACCCCGGGCGCCGGTTCGAAGCGGGATCGGCGCCCGTTCTATTTCTCGCGGGCGGCCGACCATTGGGCGATGGCGACGCCGGCGAGCGCCAGCACCGCCCCGGCGGCCTGCATCGGCCCCACGGCTTCGGCGAACAGGATCCATCCGAGGAAGGCGGCGACGACCGGCTGGATCAGCACCACCACCGCGGCGGTGGCGGCCGGGAGACGGC
>CAMLKO010000073.1 GCA_946480495.1 uncultured Caulobacteraceae bacterium | reverse complement strand
CGAAGGCGAAGAAGCCTCCGCTCCGGCTGAAGAAGGGGGCGAGGAACAATGAAACTCGACGTCATCAAACTCGACGGCGGCAAGGGCGGCTCGATCGAACTGCCGGACGACATCTTCGGCATCGAAGAGATCCGCGGCGACATCCTGCAGCGCTGCGTCACCTGGCAGCTCGCCAAGCGCCGCGCCGGCACCCACAAGATCCAGGTCCGCAACGAGGTCTCTCGTACGGGCAAGAAGATGTACAAGCAGAAGGGCACCGGCGGCGCCCGTCACGGCTCGCGCCGGGCGGCCCAGTTCGTCGGCGGCGCCAAGGCCCACGGGCCGGTGGTCCGCAGCCACGCCTTCGACCTTCCCAAGAAGGTCCGGGCGCTGGCCCTGAAGCACGCGCTGTCGTCCAAGGCCAAGACCGGCTCGATCGTGGTGCTCGACGCCGCGACCCTGAAGGAGCCCAAGACCGCCGCGCTCCGCGCCCAGTTCGCCGGCATCGGCCTGAAGAACGCGCTGGTCATCGCCGGGGCGGAAGTGGACGCCAACTTCGGTCTGGCCGCCCGCAACATCCCGAACGTGGACGTGCTGCCCAACGCCGGCCTCAACGTCTACGACGTGCTGCGTCGCGACACGCTGGTCCTGACCAAGGACGCGGTCGACGCGATCAAGGCGCGTTTCGCTGAGAAGGAAGCCGCCTGATGGCCGCCACCGCTCGCCACTACGACGTCATCCTGTCTCCCGTGATCACGGAAAAGGCGACCCTGCTGTCCGAGCACAACAAGGTCGTCTTCCGCGTCGCGCAGGACTCCACGAAGGACGAGATCGCGGCCGCGATCGAAGAGCTGTTCAAGGTCAAGGTGACCAAGGTCAACACGCTCAACGTGAAGGGCAAGACCAAGCGCTTCCGCGGCCGTCCGGGACGTCGTTCGGACGTCAAGAAAGCCATCGTGACGCTGGCCGAGGGCCAGTCGATCGACATCAGCACGGGGCTCTAGGCACATGGCTCTGAAGCAGTTCAATCCGACGTCTCCGGGCCGCCGCGGCCTGGTGCTCGTCGACCGCAGCGAGCTCCACAAGGGCCGCCCGGAGAAGAGCCTCGTCGAGGGTCTGACCAAGACCGGCGGACGTGGCGGCGGCGGCCGTATCGCCGTGCGCTTCCGTGGCGGCGGCGCCAAGCGCCTCTATCGCCGCGTGGACTTCAAGCGTCGCAAGTTCGACGTGCCGGCGACGGTCGAGCGTCTCGAGTACGACCCCAACCGCACCGCCTTCATCGCGCTGATCAAGTACGCCGACGGCGAGCTGGCCTACATCCTGGCCCCGCAGCGCCTGAAGGTCGGCGACGAGGTGCTGGCGGCCGAGAAGGTCGACGTGAAGCCGGGCAACGCCGCCCCGCTGCGCGGCCTGCCGATCGGCACCATCATCCACAACGTCGAGCTGAAGCCCGCCAAGGGCGGCCAGATCGCCCGTTCGGCCGGGACCTACGCCCAGCTGGTCGGCCGCGACGCCGGCTACGCGCAGATCCGGCTGAACTCGGGCGAACTGCGGATGGTGCAGGACAGCTGCATGGCCACGGTGGGCGCGGTGTCGAACCCCGACCACATGAACGAGACGCTCGGCAAGGCCGGACGCGTTCGTCACAAGGGCTTCCGCCCGCACGTCCGCGGCGTCGCCATGAACCCGATCGACCACCCGCACGGCGGCGGCGAAGGCCGCACCTCGGGCGGCCGTCACCCGGTCACGCCGTGGGGCAAGCCCACCAAGGGCCGCAAGACCCGCACCAACAAGGCCACGGACAAGTTCATCATCCGTAGCCGTCACAAAGCCAAGAAGGCCCGCTAGCCATGACGCGTTCAGTCTGGAAAGGCCCGTTCGTCGACGGTTACCTCCTCAAGAAGGCGGAAACCTCGCAAGCCTCGGGCCGCAAGGATGTGATCAAGACCTGGTCGCGCCGCTCGACCATCATGCCGCAGTTCGTCGGCCTGACGTTCGGCGTGCACAACGGCCAAAAGCACGTCCCCGTGCTCGTGTCGGAAGACATGGTCGGCCACAAGCTGGGCGAGTTCGCGCCGACGCGCTCCTTCCCCGGCCACGCGGCCGACAAGAAGGCCAAGAGGAAGTAGGCCATGAGCAAGAAAGCCAAAGAGCGCCGCTACACGGCCGCCGAGGCGATGGCCAAGGTCCGCACCCTTCGCACCTCGGCCCGCAAGCTGAACCTGGTGGCCCAGTCGATCCGCGGCCTGAAGGTGCAGCGCGCGCTGAACGAACTGGAGTTCAGCCACAAGCGCATCGCCAAGGACGTTCGCAAGGCGCTCTACAGCGCCATCTCGAACGCCGAGAACAACCACAGCCTCGACATCGACTCCCTGGTCGTCGCCGAGGCCTACGTGGGCAAGAACCTGATTATGAAGCGTTTCTCACCGCGTGCGCGCGGCCGGGCGGCGCGTGTCGAAAAGCCGTTCAGCGAGATCACCATCGTGGTCCGCGAGCTGGGTGAGGCCGCCTGATGGGTCAGAAAGTCAATCCGGTCGGGCTGCGGCTCGGCATCAACCGCACCTGGGACTCGCGCTGGTTCGCCGCCGGCCGCGACTACGGGCGGCTGCTGCATGAGGACGTAAAGGTCCGCCGCGAGCTCAAGAAGCGCCTGTACCAGGCCGGCGTCTCGCGCATCGTCATCGAGCGTCCGCACAAGAAGTGCCGCATCACCATCTATGCCGCGCGCCCCGGCGTGATCATCGGCAAGAAGGGCGCGGACATCGAGAAGCTGCGCAAGGACATCGCGGCCCTGACCGAGGGCGAGGTTCACCTGAACATCGTCGAAGTCCGCAAGCCCGAAGTCGACGCCCAGCTGGTGGCCGAGAACATCGCCCAGCAGCTCGAGCGCCGGGTCGCCTTCCGCCGCGCCATGAAGCGCTCGATGCAGTCGGCCATGCGCCTGGGCGCCAAGGGCGTCCGCATCAACGTCTCCGGCCGCCTCGGCGGCGCGGAAATCGCGCGGATGGAGTGGTATCGCGAAGGCCGCGTGCCGCTGCACACCCTGCGCGCCGACATCGACTACGGCTTTGCGGAAGCCAAGACCACCTACGGCATCATCGGCGTGAAGGTCTGGATCTTCAAAGGCGAGGTGCTGGAGCACGACCCGATGGCGCTCGACAAGCGCCTGTCCACCGAATCCGGCCCGGCGGGCGAGGGCGGCGGACGCGATCGTGACCGTGAAGATCGTGGGCCTCGCGGCCCGCGCGGTCCGCGCCGCGAGCGTGGAGCAGAGGCGTAAAGTCAGATGCTGTCACCGAAGAAAACCAAGTACCGCAAGGCCTTCAAGGGCCGCATCCACGGAACGTCGAAGGGCGGCACGTCGCTGAACTTCGGCTCCTATGGCCTCAAGGCGGTCGAGCCCGAGCGCATCACGGCGCGCCAGATCGAAGCGGCCCGCCGCGCGATCACCCGCCACATGAAGCGCCAGGGCCGGGTGTGGATCCGGATCTTCCCGGACCTGCCGGTCACCGACAAGCCGGCCGAAGTGCGGATGGGCAAGGGCAAGGGCTCGGTCGAGTACTGGGCCGCGCGCGTGGCGCCTGGTCGCATCATGTTTGAAATCGACGGCGTGGCCGACGATGTGGCGCGCGAGGCCCTGAAGCTCGGCTCGGCCAAGCTTCCGATCCGCACGCGGATCGTCACCCGCATCGACGCGGGCCTGGCCGCGGAGCACTGACCATGAAGATCGACGAAATCCGGGGCATGACGCCCGACCAGCTGACCGAGGCCCTGCTGAACCTGAAGAAGGAGCAGTTCAACCTGCGCTTCCAGGCGGCGACCGGCCAGGTCGAGAAGACCCACCGCGTGAACGAGATCCGCAAGGACATCGCGCGGCTCAAGACCGTGCTGCGTCAGCGGCCAGCGGCCTAAGGAGAGCGACAGATGCCGAAACGAGTTCTGGAAGGCGTGGTCGTCTCCGACAAGGGCGACAAGACGGTGGTGGTGAAGGTCGAGCGGACCTTCCTGCACCCGCTGCTGCGCAAGACCGTGCGCCGTTCCAAGAAGTACCACGCTCACGACGAGTCCAACGCCTACAAGGCCGGCGAAACGGCCAGGATCGTCGAGTGCGCGCCGAAGTCCAAGCTGAAGACCTGGGAAGTCCTTCCCAAGGCCGGCGGCTGATAGTCTGGAAGGTTTGAGCCAATGATCCAGATGCAAACTAACCTGGAAGTCGCCGATAATTCGGGCGCTCGCCGGGTCATGTGCATCAAGGTGCTTGGCGGCGCCAAGCGCCGCTACGCCCACGTAGGCGACAAGATCGTCGTCTCCGTGAAGGAAGCCATTCCGCGCGGCCGCGTGAAGAAGGGCGACGTGCTGCAGGCGATCGTGGTGCGCACCTCTCAGGGCATCAAGCGCAAGGACGGCTCGCTGATCCGCTTCGACAAGAACGCGGCGGTGATCGTCAACAAGCAAAGCGAGCCGATCGGCACGCGGATCTTCGGCCCGGTTCCCCGCGAACTGCGCGCCAAGAACCACATGAAGATCATCTCCCTCGCGCCCGAGGTGCTGTGATGGCCGCGAAGATCAAGAAGGGCGACCGCGTCGTCGTCCTGACCGGACGCGACAAGGGCAAGACCGGCTCGGTCACCAAGGTGTGGCCGAAGGAATGCCGCGTGCTCGTCGAGGGCCTCAACATCGTCCAGCGGCACACCCGGCCCACCCAGGCCGATCCGCAGGGCGGCATCAAGAACAAGGAAGCGCCGCTTCACCTGTCGAACGTCGCCATTGTCGACTCCAAGGGCAAGCCGACCCGCGTCGGTTTCCGCGTGGACGGCGACAAGAAGGTGCGGTTCGCCAAGAGCACCGGCGAGGTGATCAATGGCTGAGCAAGCTTACGAACCCCGGATGAAGTCCCATTATCGCGAGCGCGTGCGCCCCGCGATGAAGGAGAAGTTCGGCTACACGAACGAGATGCAGGTCCCCAAGATCGAGAAGATCGTGATCAACATGGGGATCGGCGAGGCCGTTGCGGACTCCAAGAAGGCCGCCGCGGCCATGAAGGATCTCGCCGCCATCGCCGGCCAGAAGCCGGTGGCGACCAAGGCCCGCCAGTCCATCGCCCAGTTCAAGATCCGCGAGGGCATGGTGGTCGGCGCGAAGGTGACCCTTCGCAAGGACCGCATGTACGAGTTCCTGGACCGTCTGATCACCATCGCGCTGCCGCGGGTGAAGGACTTCCGGGGCCTCAAGGGCACGAGCTTCGACGGCCGCGGCAACTACGCCATGGGCCTGAAGGAGCACATCGTGTTCCCCGAGATCAACTATGACCAGATCGACCAGGTCTGGGGCATGGACATCATCGTCACGACGACCGCGAAGACCGACGAGGAAGCCAAGGCTCTCCTCTCGGAATTCCAGTTCCCGTTCAACAGCTAAGGGCGGGAAGGAAAGAAGCACATGGCCAAGAAGAGCGCCGTCAACCGCAACGAGATGGTCAAGAAGCTCGTCAAGCAATACGCCGAGAAGCGCGATGCGCTGAAGGCGATCGCCAACGACGAGTCCCGGCCCCTCGAAGAACGTTTCGAAGCCCGGCTGAAGCTTGCCGAGCTGCCGCGCAACTCGTCCAAGACCCGCATCCGTAACCGGTGCGAGATCACGGGCCGCCCGCGCGCCTACTACCGCAAGCTCCGGATGAGCCGGATCTCCCTGCGCGAGCTTGGCTCGGCGGGTCTGATCCCCGGCCTCGTCAAGTCGAGCTGGTAAGGAGGGTCTGAAATGGTCAACGACCCCATCGGCGATATGATCGCCCGCATCAAGAACGCTTCCATGCGCAAGCGCTCGAAGGTCATGACGCCGGCTTCCAAGCTGCGCGGGCGCGTCCTCGACGTGCTGGCCGAGGAAGGCTACATCCGCGGCTACACCGTGGTGGAAAAGCCCGGCGCGTTCCCGGAATTCGAGATCGAGCTCAAGTACTTCGACAACGAGCCCGTGATCGCCGAGATCA
>CAMLKO010000072.1 GCA_946480495.1 uncultured Caulobacteraceae bacterium | reverse complement strand
GCGTCCAGCTGGCCGCGCCAATCTGGGGTCCGCTGGGACGGTTGGTTCGCCTGAAGCGGGGAGCTCCATCCGGGCGCAGGTTGCGTCGTTGTCGCCCGCGGGGCCGTTTGCGGGGTTCGACTCTCCCGAACGGCATCCAGGCGGCCGTGCCATTCGGGCTGAGGTTGGGCGGTCTGTCCGCGAGGGGGTTGGACGTTCTGGCTCGGAATAGATGACGGAGCCGGAGACGCCGTCTGCCGCCGCCCCCACTCCAGGACTTTCTGCTGCGGAGGCGACCTCTGCTGCTCCTGTTGAACGCCCGGGCTCCCCTGTTGCCGACCCAAGGTCTGAGGCGGCGGCTGCCGGGTGGGGGGCTGCTGCCCGTTCCAGATCGCCGAGGGATAGGTCACCGGCGATTGCTGCGGCCGCGCCTGACGCTGTTGCTCACGCAACTGTTGCTGCTGGAGCTGCTCCTGTTGAAGCCGGTCGGCTTCCTGTTGGCGGCGCCGCGCCTCGGCTTGCTGCTGCAACTGCTGTTGTTGGAGCAGCCTCGGTTGGGGAAGTTGCGGCGCCTGAGGCTGCGATGGCTGCTGGCGCGCGTTCGGCTGAGCGGCGCTTTGCGCCTGATTGGCCCCGCCGTTCTGGTTTGTTCCGCCGTTTTGATCGCTCCCGCCGCTCTGGCCGGCGCGGACGCGTTGCACGCATTGCACAAGCTGCGGGAGCGGGAGGCCCTTGCATTGTTCAGGAACCTGGGCGTGCGCGGGGGCGACTGCGGCCAGACTCATCAAAACGGCAAGCAACGCCCCAGAGCCGGCTAATCTCATTTCAATCCTTCCAAGATTACGCCGCTATGAGCCGATGTAACTGACCCGTCCGTTGGTGAAGATGATCCGCGCGCCGGGATAGTACCATTGCTCGTTTCCGGCGGTGATCGGCTCACGCTTGGCGGGTTGTCCTTTGGCCGCGACAACCTGTTGAGGCGTCATGCCCTTTTTGACTTGCCCAGCCAGAATGGCGTCGGCCGCGCCAGCGCCGTATTTGGCCACGACGGCGCTGCGCTGGGCTTCGCGCTCCGCTTTTGCAGCGGCAGCCTGCGCAGCCTGGCGCTTGCGCGCCGCGGCCGCCTCGGCGGCTTGCCGGGATCGCTCGGCGGCCGCCTGCAGGCGCTGCTCCTTTTCCGCCGCCGCCGCCTGCCGGGCGGCCTCGGCTTCCGCTTCCTGCCGCGCCTGTTCCTGGCGCGCCAACATTTGTTGAGCGTCGATCAGGCCCTGGACGCGGGTAAGCGCGTCGGAGACGTCGCGATCGCCGGGACGCAGGATTTTCTGAGCCTCCCCATAGAGCTCGGCCGCCTTGGCCAGGTCTCCCACCGCCTCCTCGCAGACGCCGAGATCGTAAACGGTGGCGGGATGGTTCGGGACGGCGGCGTCGATCTGGACCCAGGAGGCGCATGCGGTATCGAGATCGTTCCCCGCGGCCCTGGTCGCGTCGCTGAACCTGGCGGCGAGGTCCTTGGGAAGTCCCTTCCGATCGTCCTTGATCTTGAGCCTGATTGTTTTGGCATAGGGTGAAATGTCACCGCGGATGTCGGCCACCATCGGCTTGAACGCGTCGGCCAACATGGCGTCGATGGTCTTGTTCGGCCCCTGCTCGGAGCACCAACTGATGTTCTGGTTCTTGGACTTGCTGGCCGAGTAGACGATCCTGGCGTCCGTCACCCGGACGAGCCGCACGTTGACGGTGACGGCGATGGTGCGCCTGGCGCAAGCCGCCTGCACCAGCCCCAACTTTGCGCAGCCGCCGTTCGCGTCCTTGGCCGTGCAGCCCAGTACGATGCCGTCGTAGGCGGAATCCTGGATGTCGAGGCGGACGTCGCCGGTCAGGACGCCGTCCGCCCCCACCGCCCGGCCGGTCATCTGCGGGCTGCTCCGCTGTTGAGCCGACAGGATCGTGAAATACGGCCTGCCGTCCAGTTGCACGGAGGTCAGCTCGGTGACCAGCGCGCCGGCGAAGTCGCTGGCGCCGCGCCCCGTGAAGCCGGACACCGCAAGCTTCCGCAATGTGCCCGCTTCAGCGAACTTGGCGGGATAGCGCTCCGTGACCTGGATGGTCTTGGCCCACGAGGGCGAAGCAACCCCGGCGATGGCGAACGCGAGCAGGCAAGCCCTGGCGACGATCGCCCACGGCCTCGGCAGCTGGGTCATCCCGCTACTCCGCCGCCTTCGTGGCGCCCAGTGTTGGCGCGGCCGATGGCTGTCTCTGCGCGGCGAGGAGTTCGATGGCCTGCCGGACGGCGCTGGAATGACCCTCGATCGCCAGGAAAGCGAGGAAGAGAGCGATCGTCATGAAGGCAAGCATGGCGCCGGCCGCAAAGACCAGCGCGACGTTGCGGCCGATCTTGCTGGCGCTTCTCGCCGCCGCGGCGCGGGCCTGCGCTTCGGCGTTCTCGGCCATCGCCTGCATGCGGTCCGCAACGGATGCCGCAGCATCTTTGTGACCCCGCTCGATCGCGTCCGCCCACGCCTCGCAGAGCCCGGTGTAGAACGGCGCCAGCTTGTCCTTGTTCAGACGCGCAAACGCGTGGTCGAGGGCGAGCCGATAGCTCTCAATAAAGACATCGTCGTCCTTGGCGCCGCAGCGATCCGGCTCCTCCAGCGCGTAATGGTAGCTGTCGAAATAGTCGGGCGTGCCATGGGTCGGGTCAACGAGCCCCGCGATCCTGATCGCGATCTGCTTCAGCACTTCCGAGGATGGCTGCCCTGCCTCACCGACGGGAGCCGGTGCGGCCATCGTGGGGCCGTAGGTGAGCGTGAAGCTCACATCCGTCGGCTGCGACCGATTCCCGTAGACATCGCGGGCCAGCACCTGAACGGAGAAACTGCGCTGCGTCGCGGACTTGAGCGTCGGCGCGACGTTGTTGATCTCCTCGGCCAGGGCGGGTTTCGCCCGAAGAACCGTCCTTGGGCCCGAAGCGAAGTCCTGCCCCGCGTCGAATTCGTCCGCGTCCCGGCCGCCGATGATCTGGAAACTCTCCGGAAATTCGGCCATGCCGTTGGGCGTATCGGCCTCAAAATGGCCGAGCGGCGTGTCGGCGCTCAAAGGTGACGGCAGTGAAGGCGCATCGGTGACGAAGCGGATATTCGATGGCGGCGAAAGCCTCTGGTCGAGCCTGTCGAAGGCGATCTTGGCCGGCTGATCCGACACGATTTCCGGCAGCTTGCGCTGCGTCGTCGGCTGCCAGGTCCCCAGCTGAAAAAAGAAGGCGATGACCAGCCCGCCCACAGCCCCGATGACGCACAGGACCGCCCCAAACAGATAAAGCGTCCGCGCCGTCGGCAGCACCAGCTTGCTTTGCAGGCGTTCCAGCCAGCTCGCCTGCAGCGCCCTGATCCATTTTTCCATAGATGTGCTCCCCCGACGGGGAGTTAACACCAGATTGAGCCATTCCTCAACGGTCAGTTGCGTTGGCGAGGAGCTCCCCCATTCGACCGGATTCCCGACGCGCTTAGCCCGATCGCCCGCAAGCTGATGACCTGGCGCGCATCCTTGCTGGTGTACTGAGGTGGCCTCGCGGTGCTAAGCGCAGACCAAGGATCTTCCCCCGCAATCGATCCCGTGACTTCTTCCTTTCGCACCGAGGCCGACAATGGCCGCTGAAGCGAGGCAGGGCCTGAGCCAGTCGGAGGCTACGCGCCGGCTTGCCGTGTTCGGTCCCAATGAACTGCCGCGCGGCGAGGGTCGCGGCCTGGCCGGCATCGCCATCGAGACGATGCGCGAGCCGATGTTCCTGCTGCTGATCGGCGCGGCGGTTCTCTACCTGGTGCTCGGCGATCTGGGTCAGGGCCTGTTTCTTGTGGCGGGCGCGGCTGCCGCCATCGGCCTGGTCATCTTCCAGGAAAGCCGCAGCGAGCGGGCCCTTCAGGCCCTCCGCGAATTTGCCCAGCCCCATGCGCGCGTCATCCGCGACGGCGAAGAGCGCCGCATTCCCGCCGGGCTGCTGGTTCGCGACGACATCCTGCTGATCGGCGAAGGCGAGCGGCTGCCGGCCGATGGCGTCCTGATCGCCGGCGACGTCCTCAGCGTCGATGAATCGGCGTTGACCGGCGAGTCCGCGCCCGTGTCCAAGCAGCCCGCGCCCGGCGAAGCCTGGCTGGATGCGACGCGGCCGGGCGCCGAGGGCGGGCCCTTCCTGTTTTCCGGCACGCTCGTCGTCCGCGGGCAGGGCGTGATGCAGGTCGCGCGAACCGGCGCCGCCTCGGCCCTGGGCCAGATCGGCCGCTCGCTCGTCGACATCGAACACGAGCCCACGCCGCTGCAGAAGACGGCCGGCCGGCTGGTCGGCTGGCTGGGCCTGCTGGCTCTGGCCTTCTGCGCGCTCGTGACGGTGGCCTACGGCCTGCTGCGTCACGACTGGGTGGAGGGCGCGCTGGCCGGTATCACGGTGGCGATTTCGCTGGTGCCGGAGGAATTTCCGATGGTGCTGGCGGTGTTCCTCGCCCTTGGGGCGTGGAGGCTGGCCAGCCACAACGTGCTCGCCCGCCGCAGCGCGGTCGTCGAAAGCCTGGGCGGCGCGACGGTGCTCTGCGTCGACAAGACCGGCACGCTGACCGAGAACCGCATGCAGGTCGCCCGCATCTGGGCGGCCGGCCAGGACATGGCGGTGTCGCAGACCCCGGACCCCGACGCCGCCAAAGTGCTGCAGCTGGCGGTGATGGCCTCGGCGGTGCGGCCGATCGATCCGATGGACCGGGCCGTCCACAGCCTGCTGGGGGAGACGCCGGGCTCCGAGCTCGCGCCGGAACCGGAGCGGTCCTGGCCGCTGCGTCCCGAACTCATGGCCGTCATCCAGCTCTGGCGCGGCGGCGGCGAGACGCGGACCGCGGCCGCGAAGGGGGCGCCGGAGGCCATCTTCCGGCTTTGCCAACTGCCTTCCAGCGAGGTCGAGCGGCTGGAAGCGGTGGTGCAGGCCTATGCGGCGCAAGGGTTGCGGGTCCTGGGCGTGGCCTCGGCAAGGGGCGAAGGCTGGTTCATCGACGAGCCCCAGTCCGTCGCCTTTGAATTCGCGGGCCTGATCGGCTTCCTGGACCCGTTGCGCGCCGATGTGCCCGCCGCCCTGCTCGAGGCGACCGGAGCCGGCATCGCGGTGATCATGCTGACGGGCGATCATCCATCCACGGCCCTGGCCATCGCCCGCGCGGCCGGGATCGACACATCCGCGGGCGTTCTGCTGGGCTCTGAAATCGCCGGCCTCCCCTTCGAGACCCTCTGCCGGAAACTGGAAGCCGTCCGGGTGTTCGCGCGCATCGCCCCGGAACAGAAGCTGCGGATCGTCCAGGCGCTCAAGGCGGCGGGTCACGTGGTCGCGATGACCGGAGACGGCGTCAACGACGCCCCGGCGCTGGAGGCCGCGCACATCGGCATCGCCATGGGACGCAGGGGCACCGACGTGGCGCGCGAGGCGGCCGATCTGGTGCTGCTGGACGACAGCTTCGCCTCCATCGTCGGCGGGGTGAGGCTTGGGCGGCGCATCTTCGCCAACCTGAGGCGGGCGCTGACCTACATCACCGCCATCCATATCCCCATCGCCGGCGTCGCCCTGGCGCCGATCCTGCTCGGATTGCCGCCTCTGCTGTTTCCCATGCACGTGGTGCTGCTGGAGCTGGCGATCGACCCGATCTCGGCTCTGGTGTTTGAAGCGGAGCCCAGCGAGGCGGAGGCCATGCGCCGGCCTCCGCGGCGTCGCGACGAGGCGCTGTTTGGCTCCGCCCAGCTGGGTCTGGCCGTCCTTCAGGGCCTGGGCGTGTTCGCCGGCGTTCTTGGGCTCTACTGGTGGGCGCTGGGCGGCTATCCGGCCGCCCAGGCCCGCGGCGCGGCGTTTGCGGCCCTCATTGTCGGCAACCTGGTGCTGGCGCTCTCCGACTCGCTTTCCACGGGGCGGCTGCTGGCGCCCCATCGCCGGGTGTTCTGGTTGATCGCCGGAGCGATCAGCGGCGTGCTGGCCTGCGTGCTC
>CAMLKO010000071.1 GCA_946480495.1 uncultured Caulobacteraceae bacterium | reverse complement strand
TATATATGAACCACGGATATTCAAGCGCTGCAGTAACAACTCAATCTATGCCTCTGATGGCCTGAGCGAGTGCGGCGTGAATGTGGCGTAAGGCCACGCTGCATTGTCGCGAACTCAGGGGTTCATCAATGGCGTCTTTCACGCGCGCCCACCAGCGCCTGCCTCACCTTGCGCTCGTCGTTCTGGCCACGATCGCCATGATCGCCGCGCCGGGTTTCGCCAGGGCGATCGACGTGGTGAGCGGCGTGTACGGTTCGGGCCAGCCGCCCCTGATCTCCCCCGCTCCGCTGCCGGCCTACGATCCCAACTCGGTGCAGCCCTTCGTGCTGCGGACCTCGGCCATCGAGCGGGAGACGGCGGTCGATTGCCTGGCCGACGCCATCTACTACGAAGCCGGGTTCGAGCCGCTGGACGGCCAGCGGGCCGTCGCCCAGGTGATCGTCAACCGCGTGCGCGACCCCAACTTCCCGGGCTCGGTCTGCGGCGTGGTCTTCCAGGGCTACCAGCGCAAGACGGGCTGCCAGTTCTCCTTCGTCTGCGACGGCTCGATGAAGCGCCGCCCGCCGCACCCCGAGCAGGAGGCTTTCGCGAAGATGATCGCCGAGCAGGCGCTCAGCGGCTACGTGGAGAAGGAGATCGGCTCGGCCACCCACTACCACACCGACTACGTCCGTCCGGCCTGGGCGCCGAACATGGTCAAGGTCGCCCAGATCGGCCAGCACATCTTCTACCACTGGCGCGGAAAGGCCGGGCTGCCGTCCCACCTCAGCCAGCCCTACGAAGGCGGCGAAACCCAGGCCTGGCAGATGGCCGCCCAGGCGATCCTTGGCCGCAGCGCCTGAAAAATCAGGAACGCCTGAGGCCAGAACGCGCTAAAGCTAGGGGCGGACCTACCTCCGCCCGCCGCCAAAAGCTGCGTTCTGTCAGATGCATAAACTGTTCCAGATGTTCGCCGCGCTGGTTGCGGCGGTCGTCGCGACCTTCGCTCTGCCGGTCGAGAGGGTGCACCCGACCTCCGGCGCGGCGCTGCGCAGCGTGGTCGTCGCCCCGCCGGCGCCGGCCGACCTCGTCCAGCAGGTCCGCGCGCTCGGCGACGGCTTCCACGGCCACGTCGGCAT
This sequence comes from uncultured Caulobacteraceae bacterium, assembly GCA_946480495.1. The sequence goes on along the minus strand of CAMLKO010000071.1, from coordinate 4,907 downwards.
CGCCATCCACGACGTCCAGAGCGGCTGGACGGCGGCCTACAACGGCGACCAGATCTTCCCGCAGCAGAGCGTCTCCAAGCTCTGGGTGGCGCTGGCCACCTTCCAGCAGATCGACGAAGGCAGGCAGCGGCTGGACGGCCCCGTCCCGATGACCCGCGCCGACCTCTCGGTCTTCCACCAGCCGATCCGCGCCAAGGTCGGCTCCCGCGGCTACACCGCGACCGTCGACGAGCTGCTGTTCGATGCGCTGGCCAAGAGCGACAACGCCGCCAACGACACCCTGATGCGCCTCGCCGGCGGCCCGGAGGTGGTCCAGAACGTCATCTTGCAGAAGGGGCTTGGCGCCATCCGCGCCGGCAAGGAGGAGCGCCTGCTGCAGGCCGACATCGCCGGCATGACCTGGCGGCCGGAATATTCCGAAGGCTGGAGCTTCCAGTTCGCCCGCGAGACGCTGCCCGATGACTACCGCAAGGCCAAGCTCGACGAATACGTCGCCGACCCCGCCGACGGCGCCTCCCCGATCGCCATCGCCGAGTCGCTGGCCCGGCTGAAGAAGGGCGACCTGCTCTCGCCGGCCTCCACCCAGCACTTCCTCGACATCCTCGCCCAGACCGAGACCGGCGCGCGGCGTCTGAAGGGCGGCCTGCCGGACGGCTGGACCATCGCCCACAAGACCGGCACCGGCCAGGAGCTCGGCGCCCGCGAGACCGGCTGGAACGACGTCGGCGTCATCACCGCCCCCGACGGCCGCGTCTATACCGTCGCGGTGATGATCGGCGACACCACCGCCTCGCTCGGCGAGCGCATCGCCCTCTTCCAGAAGGCCGCGCGCCTGCTGGTCGAATGGCACACGAAGGCCTTGCCCGCGCAGCAGCAGGCGCAAGCGCAACCGAAAGCCGCAGCCTAGCTCTTCCTCCGGTTCACCTTGGGAGAAGCGCCAATCGCCCATGCTGTCCGGCTACGGTCGTGCTAGGAACCCCGCTCACCCGAACCGGTTCAAAACCCCATGGACGGCGCCAAGCCCATCTCCGACGACGCCGCGTCAGGGCGGCCCGCGCCGCAGGATCGTCACCACGGTCACCGCCTGACCGAGGGGCCGATCATGGCGACGCTGTTCTGGTTCTCGCTACCGGTACTGGGCTCGAACGTCCTGCAGTCGCTGAACGGCTCGATCAACGCCGTCTGGGTCGGCCGCTTCCTGGGCGAGGCGGGGATCACCGCCACCGCCAACGCCAACCTCGTCCTCTTCTTCCTGCTGGGCGCGGTGTTCGGCGTCGGCATGGCCGGCACCATCATGGTCGGCCAGGCCATGGGGGCCAAGAACATCGACGGCGCCAAGCGCGTGGTCGGCACCAGCGCGACCTTCTTCACCGGCGTGTCGCTGGCCGTGGCGATCTTCGGCTACCTCTTCTCGCCGCAGATCCTGGCCGCGTTCGGCACGCCGGCCGACGCGCTGCCGATGGCGGTGACCTACCTGCGGATCATCTTCGTCGCGCTGCCGGCGCTGTACCTCAACAACTACATGATGATGATCCTGCGCGGCGCGGCCGACGCCCGGACGCCGCTGATCTTCATGTTCGTCTCGGTGCTGCTGGACGCGGGCCTCAACCCGTTCCTGATCGCCGGCATCGGGCCGTTCCCAAAGATGGGCATCGCGGGCGCGGCGACCTCCACCTTCATCGGTCAGGTCGTCAGCATGATCGGCCTCTTGGTCTACATCTACGCGCGGCGGCTGCCGCTTCGGCTGGTGGGCCACGAGCTCGCCTACCTGAGGCCCGACCTCCAGATCCTGCGCACCACCATCGTCAAGGGCCTGCCGATGGGGCTGCAGATGATCGTCATCTCCGGCTCGGCGATCGCGGTGATGGGCATGGTCAACGCCTACGGCACGATGACCGCGGCGGCCTACGGCGTCGGTGCGCAGATCTGGACCTACATCCAGATGCCGGCGATGGCGATCGGGGCCGCGGCGTCGTCCATGGCGGCGCAGAACGTCGGCGCCCAGCAGTGGCGGCGCGTCGAGCTGACGGCGCGGTCCGGCGCGATCATCAACCTCTTCCTGACGGGCGCCCTCGTCGCGCTGGTCATCCTGGCCGAAAAGCCACTGCTGCAGCTGTTCCTGCCGGGCCACCCCGACGCCATCGCGGTCGCGCGCCACATCAACCACATCGTCGCCTGGTCCTTCATCCTGTTCGGCCTGACCTTCGTGCTGTTCGGCGTCGTGCGCTCGACCGGCGCGGTCCTGCCGCCGCTGATCTCGCTGGCGATCTCGCTGCTGGGCGTGCGGCTCGCCTTCGCCAAGCTGCTGGAGCCGGCGTGGGGCGCCGATGCGCTGTGGTGGAGCTTCCCGGTCAGCATGGGCGTCTCGGTCGTGCTCGCCTTCGGCTACTACCGCTGGGGCGGCTGGCGGAAGGCCCGGATGGGACCGCCCGCGCGCGCCTCGGGCGAGGCCGACGCCACCGGTTTCGCCACCCCCGCGATGGACGCCATGTGCCCCGAGGCCGTCGAGTGCGACTAGGGTCCGAGCGGGATCAGCACCCCGTCGTCGAGCACGTTGCGCCTGGCCGCCTTCATGCCCAGCGCGTCGGCCAGTTTGGCGTCCCAGCCGTACGGGTCGGGCAGGTAGACGAGCTGCCCCGTCCGGTCGAGGAAGACGGTCTGGTAGAACAGCCGCACCGGAATCTTCTCCGGCAACGCGATTGAGGTCGTCTCACCCGAGGCCAGCCCCTGGTCGAACTGGGAGCGCTTGCCCTGCTGGTCGGCGATCAGCTGGGCGAACTGGATGGCGTTCTGCACCCGCACGCAGCCGTGGCTCTTGTGCCGGTAGGGCGTGTCGAAGGCCGCCTTCGACGGGGTGTCGTGCAGGTAGATGGCGTACTTGTCGTCCAGGTCGAACTTGACCCGGCCCAGCGCCGACTTCGGCCCGGCGCGCTGCACGACCTGGCCGTCGTCGCTGATGTACATGTCCTCGGCCGCCAGGAAGCCCGGCCCCTTGGGCAGGACCTCCTTCTCGGCGATCCCCTTGGGCACCACCCACGGCGGGTTCGCCACCAGCTGGAAGAGATAGGCGCCAAGCTGCGGCGTCTGCTTGCCGGGCTGGCCGTCGACCACGCGCGAGGACCAGACCGCCTTTCCGTCCTTGTAGTAGTCGAGCAGAGCGGCGGCCGTGTTCACGTCGATCCGGGTGTCGGGAGCGTCGCGCGACAGCCAGCGCAGCCGCTCCATGTTCAGCGCGATCTGCTGGGCGTGATCGCTGCGCACGGTGTTGAGCGCTGCGATGGTCGCATCCCCGATTTCGCCATCGGCCTTGAGGCCCGCTTCGGTCTGCAGGCCCTTGATCCCGGCCTGCATGGCCGGCGTGTAGACCGGCGCCTGCGGGTTGACCTGGCTGCTGGAAAAGCCCGCCGCCGCCAGCGCCGCGGCGATGGCGGGGATGCGCGCATCGCGCCCGCCGGGCTTGATCGAGGGCCCCGGCGGAATCAGCGCCATCGGCTGTTGCTTGATCTGCTGCAGGAGGCCCAGGTAGGCCGCCGACAGGGCCTTGTATTCGCCGTCCTGCGGGGCGAGGCCCTCCAGCCAGCCGCCGACGGCGCCCTTGTCCACGGCCTGGTTCAGCCCGGCCACCACATCCACCTTCGGCTTGGCCAGGGTGTAGGGGGCGTAGATCTTCTTCGGATCGGCCATGCCCACGGACAGCGCGTCGGCGTAGGCCAGCGCGGCCTCCGTCATCGCGATTTCCTCGCGCAGGTCGTCGGGCGCCTTGCCGATGATGATCAGGAAGCGGTTGGTGTCGATGCCGTGCTTTTCGGACGCGTCGATGGCCTCCAGCAGGTCCTTGCTGTTGGCTCCGCCCCAGGCCGGCTTCCACTGACGCTGTTCGTAGAACTGCTTGATGCGCGCGTCCTTCACCGCGTGGCGAAGGGCGCCGGCGGAGACCTGGTGCGAACCCGGGAGGCTTATCCCGCCGCCGGGCCCGCAGGCGGACAGGGCGAGGGCGGCGGCGAGGGCGGCGAGGGAAATCCCGGACTTACGCATGTGGCTCCTTCAGGCGTGACCTTGAGAGCAACGCAGAAGGCGGTGTTTTGGTCCGCTCAGCTCAGCTTCACGACCTGCGAAAGCAGCGGGCCGATCTCCTCGTGCAGGACGAGGTCGGCGTAGCCGTCGAGCGGGGTCGGGTCGCGGTTGACGATGACCAGCCCGGCCCCGTGATCCTTCGCCAGCAGCGGAAAGCCATTGGCCGGCTGCACCACCAGCGACGAGCCCAGCACCAGGAAGAGGTCGCAGGCCATCGTCTCGCCCTCGGCCCGCAGCATCGGCCCCTGCGGCATCGGCTGGCCGAACGAGATCGTGGCCGTCTTCACCAGCCCGCCGCAGTGGCGGCAGACGGGCGGCTCGCCGGTCTCCTCGAACGCCGGCCGCAAGTCTTCCAGCTCGTGGCGCACGCCGCAGGTCAGGCACTTCGCATAGCTGGCGTTGCCGTGCAGCTCGATCACCTGGTGGTCGGGCACGCCGGAATCCTGGTGCAGGTTGTCGACGTTCTGGGTGATGACGGCGCCGGCCTTGCCCTGCGCCACCAGTTGGGCGACCGCATAGTGTCCCAGATTGGGACTGGCGCCGGTCCAGCCCGCCACGCCGGAGAAGGCGCGGCGCCAGGCCTCGCGGCGCTTCTCCTCATGGGCGACGAAATCGTCGAAGTAGATGGGCTTCATCCGGCTCCAGACGCCGCCGGGGCTACGGAAGTCGGGAATGCCGGATTCGGTGGAGATGCCCGCGCCGGTGAACACCACGATGCGGCGGGCTTCCTCGATCATTTGCGCGAGTTGCTGGCGCGACATGCGCGGAGGCATCGCACAAACGGAAACGCCCCGGAAGCGCGAGGCTTCCGGGGCGTCCCAGTTGGCTCGGAA
>CAMLKO010000070.1 GCA_946480495.1 uncultured Caulobacteraceae bacterium | reverse complement strand
GTGCCGGTCGCGCACCTCTGCGGCGGCGACGTCACCGAAGGCGCCATCGACGACGCCATCCGCCACGCCATCACCAAGATGGCCCACCTGCACTTCGTCACCAATGCGGATGCGGCGCGGCGCGTGGCGCAGCTCGGCGAAGACCCCGCGCGCATCCATTCCGTCGGCAGTCCCGGCCTCGATCGCATCGCCGAGATCGAGCCGATGAGCCGCGAAGCCTTCTTCGCCGCCGTGGGGTTGACGCCCCGCGCGCGCAACCTGCTCGTCACCTTCCACCCCGTGACGCTGGCCGACGACACCGGCCGCCAGCACCAGGCCATGCTCGACGCCCTGGCGGACCTGAGCGACGTCGGCCTCATCTTCACCGGCAGCAATGCCGATCCCGGCGCCCGCGCCATCGACGAACGCACCCGCGCCTTCGTGGCCGGCCGCGACAACGCCGTCTTCTTCGAGTCCCTGGGCTCGGCGCGCTACTTTTCCGCCCTGCGCCACGTGGATGCCGTCGTCGGCAACTCGTCGAGCGGCCTCTACGAAGCGCCCAGCTTCGAAAAGCCCACGGTCAACATCGGCGAGCGCCAGACGGGCCGCCCGCGGGCGGCCTCGGTGATCGACTGCCCGCCCGACACACCGGCCATCACGGCCGCCATCGGCCGCGCCTTTGCGATGGACTGCACGGGCGTCAGCAACCCCTATGGCGACGGCCGCGCCGCCGAGCGGATCGTGGCGGTGCTGAAGACCATCGACGATCCGGCGGCGCTGCTGCACAAGAGCTTCCGGGACCTGCCCGCATGAAGACGCTGATCATCGCCGAAGCCGGGGTGAACCATAACGGCGAGCTGAAGCTGGCGCTGGCGCTGGTGGATGCCGCGGCCGACGCGGGCGCGGACGTGGTCAAGTTCCAGACCTTCAACGCCGCGGCGCTGGCCAGCAAGCGCGCCCCCAAGGCCGACTACCAGGTGCGCCAGGCGGGCGCGGCGGAGTCGCAGCTCGACATGCTGCGCCGGCTGCAGCTGTCCGAGGACCACCACCGCGCCATCATCGCCCACTGCGAGAAGCGCGGCGTGGCCTTCCTCTCCAGCCCGTTCGACTTCGAGAGCCTGCGGCTGCTGGTCGACGTCTTCGGGCTGCGGACGCTGAAATTCGGATCCGGCGAGCTGACCAACGCGCCCCTTTTGCTGGAGGCGGCGCGCAGCGGACGCCGGCTGATCCTGTCGACCGGGATGAGCACCCTTGACGAGATCCGCGAGGCGCTGGGCGTGCTGGCCTTCGGCATGACGGCGGCGCCGGATGCGCGCCCTGGCCGCGCGGCTTTCGAGGCTGCGCTCAATGAGGCGGGTTGGGCTGCGCTCCGCGAGCGGGTGACCCTGCTCCACTGCACCACCGAGTATCCCGCGCCCGTCGCCGAAACCAACCTGCGCGCCATGGACACCATGGCCGAGGCGTTCGGCCTGCCGGTCGGCTATTCCGACCACACCGAGGGAGCCGCGATCAGCGTTGCGGCGGTGGCGCGAGGCGCGGTGATCATCGAAAAGCACCTGACGCTCGACCGCACGATGGCGGGCCCCGACCACGCCGCCTCCGCCGAGCCGGCCGAGTTCAAGGCCATGGTCGAGGCGATCCGCAACGTCGAGCTGGCGCTGGGCGACGGGGTCAAGCAGCCCGGCAAGACAGAACTCCGCAACCGCCCGATCGCCCGCAAGAGCCTCGTCGCCGCTCGCCCGGTCGCGGCCGGACAACCGTTCACGGCCGAGGATCTAGCCATCAAGCGGCCCGCCACGGGGCGCGCGCCGATCGCCTACTGGGACACCCTGGGCGAGGCGGCGAACCGCGCCTACGCCGAAGACGAGCCGCTCGATCCATGAGCCGCGACATTGTCATCCTCGGCGCGGGCGGTCATGCCCGGGTGGTGCTGGCGACGCTGCGCGCCATGGGTCTATCCGTGCGCGGTTGCCTGGCTCCGGAAAGGCCCGGGACGGGCTGGCCGACGGAGGTTCCCTGGCTTGGCGGCGATGAGGCGCTGGCGGGGCTGAAGGGGGTCGAGCTCGCCAATGGCGTGGGCTCGGTCGGCGATGTTTCGCGGCGAAAGGCGGCGTACGAGGCGGGCCGCGCCGCGGGCCTCGCCTTCGTCACCCCGCGCCACCCCAGCGCTATCGTTGAAGCGGACGCAGTGCTCGGCGAAGGAGCGCAGGTGATGGCCGGCGCCATCGTCCAGACCGGCGTCCGGCTCGGTTGCGATGTGATCGTCAACAGCGGCGCTATAATCGACCACGACTGCGAGATCGGCGATCACGCCCACATCGCCCCCGGCGTGCGGTTGTCGGGCGGCGTGAAGGTGGGCGCGGGCGCGCATGTGGGCATAGGGGCGGTGGTGATTCAGGGCGTGAACATCGGAGCCGGCGCGGTGATGGGCGCGGGCGCGGTCGTCCTGGCCGACGTGGCGGCGGGCGAGCGGGTGGCCGGCGCGCCTGCGCGGCCGCTGAAGGGAGCCGGCGCATGAGCGAGCGTCACGAACAGGTGCTGATCGGCCCCGACGCCACGGTGTTGCAGGCCGTGGAAACCATCGACCGCGGCCGCATGCAGATCGCGCTGGTGGTGGACGAAAATCGCCGGCTGCTCGGCACCGTCACCGACGGCGACGTGCGCCGGGGCCTGCTGCGCAGCGTCGCGCTCACCGCTCCGGTGGGCGAGGTGATGCGCAAGGAACCGACGACCGCCTCCACCCGCGACGGGCGGGAAGGGGCGCTTCGGCTGATGCGCGAGCTGCGCATCCACCAGGTGCCGGTGGTGGACGACGAAGGCCGGGTCGTCGGGCTGGAGTGGATCGACGAGCTGGTCGGGCTGGAGGCCCAGGACACCTGGGTGGTGCTGATGGCCGGCGGGCTTGGCGTGCGGCTGCGGCCGCTGACCGAAACCATCCCCAAGCCGATGCTCCCCGTCGGCGGGCGCCCGCTGCTGGAGTCCATCGTCCGCAACTTCGCCGACCAGGGCTATCGCCGCTTCTTCATCAGCGTGAACCACCGCCGCGAGGTGGTGCAGGACCACTTCGGCGACGGCGCGGCCCTGGGCGTGCAGATCGAGTATCTGGTGGAGAACGAGCGGCTGGGCACCGCCGGCGCGCTGTCGCTGCTGCCCGAGCGGCCGAGCAAGCCGCTGGTGGTGATGAACGGCGACCTGCTCACCTCCGTCCACCTCGACAACCTGCTGCGCTTCCACGCCGACCAGGGCGCCGAGGCGACCATGTGCGCGCGCGAATACACCATGCAGGTGCCCTACGGCGTGGTGCGGATGGACGGCTCGCGGCTGATCGGCGTCGAGGAGAAGCCGAGCCAGAGCTGCTACGTCAACGCCGGCATCTACGCGCTCTCGCCGTCCATCTTCGACCTGATCCCCAGCGGCCGGATCTTCGACATGCCCGACCTCTTTTCGGCCGCGATGGCGCAGGGCCGCAACGCCTCGGTCTTCCCCTTGCGCGAATACTGGATGGACATCGGCCACATCGACGACCTCGAGCGCGCCCGCACCGAGTTCGATCAGGTGTTCGGCAAGTGACGACCCGCATCTGCGTGATCTGCGCGCGCGGCGGCTCCAGGGGCGTGCCGGGCAAGAACATCCGCCCGCTGGCCGGCAAGCCGCTGATCGCCTGGTCCGTCGAACAGGCCAAGGAAAGCGGCCTCTTCGCCATAGTGGCCGTGAGCAGCGACAGCGCCGACATCCTGGAAGCCTCGCGCGCCGCCGGCGCCGACCTTCTCGTAGAGCGGCCGGCCGAACTCGCCACCGACACCGTCTCCTCGATCCCGGCGATGGAGCACTGCCTGCGCGCCGCCGAGGCCGCCCTAGGCCGCGAATGCGAGGTGCTGGTCGCGCTGCAGCCTACCAGCCCGACCCGCGCGGTCGAGGACATCGCCGGCGCCGTCGCCCTGCTGGAAGAGAGCGGCGCCGACAGCGTCATCACCGGCCAGCCAGCCCGCAACTCCCCCTACTTCAGCCTGGTCGAGCGCGCGCCGGACGGCACGGTCGCCGTCGCCAAGACGCTGGACCGCCCTATCGTCCGCCGCCAGGACGCGCCCGAGTGCTTCGACATGAACGGCTCCGTCTATGTCTGGCGGCGCGCGGCCTTCATCGCCCACCCGGCCGTCTTCCAGCCCGTCACCCGCCTCTACGCCATGCCCGAAGAGCGCTCCGTCGACATCGACACCGAACTCGACTTCACGCTCGCCGAACTCGTCATGCAGCGGCGGGGCTGATGGACTACGTCCTCGTCCGGACGAAGCTGCAGGCGCTGATCGTTCTGGAGCTGATCAGGCGGGGCGTCGTCGAGACGCCGTTCCGGCTCGTCTGCACCCACCAGCACCGCATCGGCGAAGACAGCGAGAGCGTCTATGCCCTCTACAACCAGATCGAGGCGCAGGCCGACCGCCGCTACGACATCGTGCAGGGCGAGGGGCTGGGACGCGGCGTCGCGCGGCTTTTGCCGATGCTGTGGCATGCGCGGCTGACGGGCGGCCGGCTGTTTGTCGCCACCATCAACTACTATCCGCTCGCCGTGGCGCTGAGACTGACGCCCGGCCTGAAGCTGCACACCTTCGACGACGGGGCGGCGAACATCTGGCCGCACGCCTCGGACTACTTCCGCGACCGGCCGCTGGAGGGTGAGACCGCCAAGCGGCGGATCGCACGGCTGCTGTTTCCGCGCGGAGGACCGGCCTTCATGCGCGGCCGCATCGCGCGCCACTACACCATCTATCCGGGCTACGAGAACATCGCCCCGGCTGAGCGGGTCGAGGCCATCGACCTCGACTGGGCCGGCCAGATGAGCGCCGAAGACGCCGCGCGCCTGCCGGCGAACGTGAAGGCCATCCTGCTCGGCGCCCCCTTTCAGGACCTGAAGGACCCGGCGGCGCTGGACAGGGCCCGAGAGGCGCTCGCGAAGTCCGACCTCTACCTGCCGCACCCGCGCGACGCGTCGGGGCTGACGAGCGACAAGGACCCGAAGATCATGGCCCCGGCGGAGGCGGTGATCGACCGCTGCCTGCGCCAGGGCCCGCTCACCGTCTATCACTTCGCTTCCTCGACCATCCTGCCGTTCAAGGGGCGCGAAGGCCTCACCCTCGTCAGCCTGCGGCCGGAGGTGCGCGAACCGGAACCGTCGCTCTGGCGAACGGCCGGGCGGCCTGCTAGGGCCTGACCGTCATCGGCGGGAGAGCGTACGCGTGAGCGGCCCCATACTGCACATCGGATGCGCCAAGGCCGCGTCGACCTTTCTGCAGGACATCGTCTTTCCGAAGCTGAAGACCTACCGCTACGTGCCGCTGGCCAAGCCGGTCGCGGACTGGAAGGACGACATCGCCTACACGGTGGGTGAGGACCCCGCCGCCCAGGCCCTGCGGCAGCGGTCGCGGCTGGAGGCCATCGCCGGCGCGCCGCTCGGCTCCAACATCGTCGTCTCTTACGAGGGGCTGTCGATCGCCCATGCGCTCGACGGGCGCACCATGGCCGACAAGCTGCGCGCGGTGTTCGGTGAGGACCTCACCGTGCTCATCATCCTGCGAGAGCAGCGGGCCTGGCTGCGCAGCATGTTCCTGCAGACGATCAAGCAAGGGAACTTCCGGCTGGAGAAGGGGCTGGCCGGCTTCCTGCGGTCGGACTACTGGGACACCCCGCCCGCCTCGCTCTACGCGCCGCTGACCCGCATCGACTATGCGGCGCTCGTTTCGTCCTACGTGGAGACGTTCGGGCGCGAGCGGACCAAGGTCTTCCTCTACGAGGAATTCACCCGCGACCCGCAGAAGTTTGCGTCCGACCTGAAGGCTGCGCTGTCGCTGTCGGACGAGGACATCGACCTCGCCGACTTCCAGACGGAGAAGCGCGTCAACCAGACCCAGACGGTGGGCGGCGAAAAGGCGCTGCGCATCGCCGAGAAGGTGCTCGGCAGCCGCTATAGGGCGCGCACCCTGTGGTCGAAGGTCCCCGGCTTCATCCGCCGCCCCATCGCCGCGCGCTCCGGCGGACCGATCCAGATCCCCGACGAGGCCG
>CAMLKO010000069.1 GCA_946480495.1 uncultured Caulobacteraceae bacterium | reverse complement strand
GCTATGTCCTGACCGGCACGCTGGCGTCGGTGGCCGCGGCCCTGGCGGTCATCGGATCGGTGATCCTGCTGATCGAGTTCGTCGACATCTCCCGAACGGTCGGGGGACGGGCGGAAGTCGGTTTCGCCGAGCTGCTGTGGCTGACGCTCCTGAAGGCGCCGGCGACCATCCTGCTGCTGCTGCCCTTCTGCTTCCTGTTCGGGACGCTGGCGGCCTACGTGGGCCTGAACCGCCGCAGCGAGCTGATCGCCATGCGCGCGGCGGGCGTCTCGGCCTGGCGCTTCATCCTGCCGGCGGCCGTGGCCGCCTTCATCGTCGGCTCGGTCAGCGTGGGCGTGCTCAATCCGATCGCGGCGATGATGACGGCGAAGTTCGAGCAGCAGCGCACGGAACTCGTCGAGGACTTCACCGCCGCCGCGCCCAAGGAGACCTGGCTGCGCGAGGGCGATGAGCACAGCCAGATGGTCATCCGCGCCCAGGGCCACGACCGGCCGGACGGCACCATCCGCCTGAAGGGCGTGTCCCTGTTCGTCTACGCCATCGACCGCGAGGGCGCCCTGCGCTTCGAGCGGCGGATCGAGGCCGACGAGGCGCAGCTGAAGCCCGGCTACTGGCAGCTGACCGGCGCGCGGGAGGCGGCGGCGGGCGCGGCTTCCGTGCGCTCGGAGAGCCTGACCATCCCTTCGACGCTCAGCGAAGAAGACGCGGTCGAGCGGTTCACCACGCCCGAGGCCATCGCCTTCTGGCGGCTGCCGGCCACCATCCGCGCGACCGAGCAGGCGGGATTCTCGGCGCTCGCCTATCGCCTGAGGCTGCAGCAGCTGCTGGCGGCGCCGTTGCTGTTTGCGGCCATGTCGGTGCTGGCGGCGGCGTTCTCGCTGCGGCTGATCCGGCTGGGTGGGCTGGCAAGCCTGGCCGCGTCGGGCGTGGCGCTTGGCTTTATCTTCTTCTTTTTCAATCAGTTCTGCGGCGCTCTTGGCAAATCGGAGATGCTGCCGCCGTTCGCCGCGGCCTGGGCGCCGCCGGTGCTGGCGTTGCTGTCGGGACTCACCCTTCTCTCGTACACCGAGGACGGCTGACGCGCGCCCTTGTGCAAGGGCTCCGGGACGGGTAGGCGCGGACATGGGGGCGTGTAGGAATAGCGCGACATGACGAAGGCGAGCCGATCAGCACAGACCGCCAGCCGCGCGCGCCTTCTGGCCGGCGCGGCCGCGCTCGGCCTCGCCGTCGTGGCGGCTCCCGCGCTGGCCCAGACCACCGCGCCCATGAGCACCGCCCCGATCGCCGAGGGGCTGCAGCCCGGCGCCTTCTACCTCGAGGCCAACGAGGTCGTCGCCAACGACCAGGAGAAGACCGTCACCGCCAGGGGCGACGTGGAGGTCCGCTATCAGGGCCGCACGCTGCGCGCCCAGCAGGTCACCTACAACCAGAACACCGGCGTGGTGACGGCGAGCGGCGAGACGACGCTGGTCAACCCCGACGGCAGCATCCAGTACGCCGACTCCATCACGCTCGACGACCAGATGCGGGCCGGCATCGCCCAGGGCTTCTCCACCCGGCTGGCCGGGGACGTGAAGATCGCCGCGGCCAGCGCCGTGCGCCGCAGCGAGACGCTGAACGAGCTGAACAAGGCGATCTACACCCCCTGCCCCGTCTGCGTGGACGCGTCCGGCCACCAGCAGGGGCCGAGCTGGTCCATCCGCGCCGACAAGGTGGTGCAGGATAAGAAGCGGCAGATCGTCTACTACCGCAACGCCACCATCATCATGCTGGGCGTGCCGATCTTCTACACGCCGGTGTTCTGGCATGCCGATCCCACCATCCCGGGCGAGAAGTCGGGGCTGCTGACGCCGAAGATCGCGGCCTCGCGCCGGCGGGGGCTCTCCTACGAACAGCCCTACCTGCAGGTGATCTCGCCCTCGCAGGACCTGATCATCAGCCCGCAGATCAACACCAAGGTGAACCCGTTCCTGAACGCGGCCTGGCGCAAGCGCTTCTGGTCGGGACAGGTGAACGTGCGGGCCGGCTACACCTACGAGAACGACCTGACGGGCGACGGCGACCGGTTCGGCGACCGGACCAACCGCTCCTACGTGCTGGCCAACGGCGCCTTCGACATCAACGACTACTGGCGCTGGGGCTTCGCCGGCGAGCGGACGTCCGACGACCTGATCTTCGACAAGTACGACATCCAGGACGTCTATGAGCAGCGCGGCCTGTTCGCGACCGAGGACCACCGGCTGACCTCGCAGCTCTATGCGGCGCGGCAGGACCAGCGGTCCTATTTCTCGATCTCGGCGCTGAGCTTCCAGGGCCTGCGCCCGACCGACATCGACCGCACCTTCCCGCTCGTCGCGCCCCTGATCGAGGCGCGGTGGGAGCCCTACCGGCCGGTGCTGGGCGGGCGGCTGCGGGTGATGGGCAGCGGCGTGGTCCTGACGCGCGAGCAGTCGACGGCGCTGGGCTCGGTGCGCAGCGATCCCGGCATCGACAGCAAGCGGGCGAGCGCCGAGGTCGACTGGCGCAGCAACTACACCTTCGGCAGCGGGCTGCGGCTGTCGCCGTTCCTGACTGCGCGGGGGGACATCTACAACATCACCGACCTGCCGGGCGGCGGGTCGAAGGACGCCACGCGGCTGGTGGGCGCGACCGGGTTCGACGTCAGCTGGCCCTTCTTCCGGCGCGACGGCGACCGCACCATCGTCCTCGAACCGCTGGCGCAGGTGGCGTTCTCGCCGGACGTCCACCAGATCGTGCTGGGCAGCGACGCGAACGGGCCGATCTACTTCAACGAGGACAGCCTGGCGCTGGCCTACGACGAGACGAACCTGTTCAGGGTCAACAAGTTCTCCGGCTTCGACCTCTATGAAGGCGGCCAGCGGCTGAACCTCGGCGGGCGCGCGAGCGTGGTCTACGACGACGGCCGCCACGCCAGCATCCTGGTCGGCCGCAGCTTCCGCAGCGAGGACAACCGGCTGTTCCCCTCCTACACCGGCCTGCAGCGGCAGTCGTCGGACTGGGTGGTGGCGGCCGAGGCCATGCCCATCCGCGGGCTGGAAGTCTTCTCCCGCGCAAGGCTGGGGGCCGACGACCTGTCGCTGCAACGCTTCGAAGGCGGCGCGGACGTCAACCTGCCGCGCGGCCAGGGCTTCATCCGCTACCTGCGCGACGAGAACGACCCGATGGGCTTCCGTCGCGAGGACGTGGACTTCGCCGGCAACGTGCTCGTCTACGGCAACTGGGGCGTCACCTTCCGCGGCGTGCGCGACCTGGAGCGGGACGTCTGGCGGCGCGAGGAGTTCGGACCGATGTACCGCAACCAGTGCCTCGATTTCGCGGTCGTGTGGGTGCACGAGGAGACATTCAACCGGTCCGTGGGGCCCTCGGACTCGATCCAGGTGCGCCTCACGCTGGCCACACTTGGCGATAAAGGCTACAGCCAATGAAAATCGGGGCGGATCGGGCGCCGCGCGTTGGCGCCCCCGAATTCAGAGGAACGACGACCTCCATGCGGATAGCGCGTAGCGTAACGGGCCTGGCCGGGGCGGCCTCTGCCCTGGCCCTGGCGTTTGGTATGGCCGCTTCGGCCCAGGAAGTCGCGACCGCGACCCCTCCCGCGCCCGCCGCGCCGGCGGCCCCGCGCGCCTATACCGAGGCGGTGGTCGCCACCGTCAACGACGACATCATCTCCAGCTACGACATGATGCAGCGCATGCGCCTCATCATCGTCACCTCGGGCATCCAGCCGACCGAGGAGAACCTGCCCGAAATCCAGCGCGAGGCCCTGCGCTCGCTGGTCGACGAGCGCCTGCAGATGCAGGAGATCCGCCGCGTCGAGAAGGAGCAGAAGATCGACATCGCCGCGACCGACGATGACGTGGCCGACGAGATCGCCGACATCGCCAAGGGCAACAACATGACCGGCGACCAGCTGCTGCAGGCGCTGGCCTCGCAGGGCGTGGGTCCCGAGACCCTGAAGGAACAGCTGCGCGCCGAAGTGAGCTGGCAGCGCTGGATCCACGGCCGCTACGGCTCGCGCCTGCGGGTCGGCGACGACCAGGTGAAGGCCCAGCTGGCGCGGCTGGAAGCCGCCGCCGCCAAGCCCCAGTACCAGGTCGGCGAGATCTTCGTCGACGCCGCCCACGTCGGCGGCATGCAGCAGGCGGTGGACGGCGCCAACCAGCTGCTGGCCCAGCTTCAGAAGGGCGCGCCCTTCCCGGCCGTGGCCCGCCAGTTCTCCGCCTCGCCCAGCGCGGCCGCCGGTGGCGACCTCGGCTGGGTGTCGTCGGGCGAACTGCCGCCGGAAGTCGACTCCGCGCTTGAGCAGCTGCGTCCCGGCCAGCTGTCACAGCCGATCCAGGTCAAGGACGGCATCTACATCGTCTATCTGCGCGACAAGCGCGCGGGCGCGGCGGCGACGCTGATCAGCCTCAAGCAGGCGGCGATCGCGCTGCCGGCCACCGCGACCGACGCCGAAGTCGCCGCGGCGCAGGCCAAGCTCGAAGCGCTGCGTCCCAAGATCACCGGCTGCGACAATATCGAAACCGCCGCGGCCGGCATCGACGGCGTGGTGGCGGGCGATCTCGGCGAGGCCGAGTTGAGCGACCTGGCCCCCGGCTTCCGCGATGCGGCCCAGAGCCTGCAGCCGGGCCAGGTGTCCGCGCCGATCCGCACGGGCGCGGGCCTGCACCTGATCGCGGTGTGCGGCAAGCGCCAGAGCGGGGCCCAGATTCCCACCGCCGACCAGATCGAGAACCGGCTCTACAGCCAGCAGCTCTCGATGATCTCCAAGCGCTACCTGCGCGACCTGCGCACGTCGGCGACCATAGAGACGCGGTGACCCCGGCGCCGCTGGCCCTGAGCCTCGGAGACCCGGCCGGCGTCGGCCCGGAGATCGTGGCCAAGGCCTGGGCGGCGCTGCGCCAGACCGGTCCAGCTTTCGTGGTGATCGGCGACGCCGAGCTGCTGGGCGCCGCCAGCGGCGTGCGGCGCGTCGGCGCGCCGTCGGCCGCCGCGGCGGTGTTTGGCGAAGCCATTCCGATAATCGACATCCCGCTGGCGGCGCGCGTGGTCTCGGGCCAGCCGTCGCCGGCCTATGCGCCGACCATCATCCGCTGGATCGAGACCGGCGTGGGGCTGGCGCTGTCGCGCCAGGTCTCCGGGCTGGTCACCGCGCCCATCGCCAAGGCGCCGCTCTATGAAGCGGGTTTCCAGTTTCCGGGTCACACCGAGTTCCTGGCCGAGCTGACGGCGTCGCAGGCCTACGAGGGCGCGCGCGGGCCGGTGATGATGCTGACGGCGGCCGACCTGCGCGTGGCGCTGGTCACCATCCACGAGCCGCTGGCCAAGGTCCCCGGCCTGCTGACGGTCGAGCGGATTGTCGCGTCGGGCCTTTGCACCGCGCAGGCGTTGAAGCGCGACTTCGGGATCGAGCGGCCCCGGCTGGCGGTGGCGGGACTGAACCCCCACGCCGGCGAAAGCGGCGCGCTGGGCCGCGAGGAGGTCGAGATCATCGGGCCTGCGGTCGAAGCGCTGCGGGGCCAGGGCGTCGAGGCGACGGGTCCCCTGCCCGCCGACACGCTGTTCCACGCCGAGGCGCGGGCGACCTATGACGCGGTGCTCTGCATGTACCACGACCAGGCGCTGATCCCGGTGAAGATGCTGGACTTCTGGGGCGGGGTGAACGTGACGCTGGGCCTGCCGATCGTGCGCACCTCGCCCGACCACGGGACGGGTTTCGCCATCGCCGGCCGGGGGCAGGCGCGGCCCGACAGCCTGATCGCCGCCATCCGCCTGGCCGCCGAGATCGCCGCGCGCCGCGGCCGCGCATGAGCCTGTCCGGCCTGCCGCCGCTGCGCGAAAGCCTGGCCGAACACGGGCTGCTCGCGAAGAAGAGTTTCGGCCAGCACTTCCTCCTCGACCTCAACGTGACGCGGAAGATCGCGCGGCTGGCGGGCCCGCTGGAGGGCGAAACCGTCATCGAAGTCGGCCCCGGCCCCGGCGGCCTCACCCGCGCCCTGCTGGAAGCCGGCGCGAAGGTGATCGCGGTGGAGAAGGACGCGCG
>CAMLKO010000068.1 GCA_946480495.1 uncultured Caulobacteraceae bacterium | reverse complement strand
TCATCCCCAACCAGAACCTGTTCCGCGTCGCCAACGAGCGCACCACCTTCGCCGAAGCCTTCGGCATGGCCGACCAGGTGCTGCATTCGGGCGTGCGCTCCATCACCGACCTGATGGTGCTGCCGGGCCTGATCAACCTCGACTTCGCCGACGTCCGCACGGTGATGACCGAGATGGGCAAGGCGATGATGGGCACGGGCGAGGCGACCGGCGAGGACCGCGCGCTGATGGCCGCCCAGAACGCCATCCAGAACCCGCTGCTCGACGAGGTTTCGCTGAAGGGCGCCAAGGCCGTGCTGGTCAACGTCACCGGCGGCCTCGACATGACCCTGCTGGAAGTCGACGAGGCGGCCAACGCCATCTCCGACCAGGTCGACCCGGAAGCCAACATCATCTTCGGCGCCGCCTTCGATCCGGCGCTGGACGGCATCATCCGCGTGTCGGTGGTCGCCACCGGCATGGACGGCGCCTCCATGGCCGCCATCGAGCCCGCCCGTCCGCGCATGACCGCCCGCGCGCCGGTCATGGCGCCTGTCACCACGCCCGAAGCCCACGCCGAGCCGGAACCCGTCCGGGCTGAAGCCTGGACGATGGAAGCCCGCGACGCCGAGCCGGTCCTGTTCGAGACCGAGACCGAGGCCGAAGCCGAGGAAGAGCAGGCCGCCCTGCTGTTCGACGAACCCGAAATCGAGATCGCCTCCGAGCCGGTCATCAAGAAGATCGTCGATCCGATGGTGGAAGACGACGAGGAGCCCCTCGTCGCCGATGTCCACCACGACGAACCGCCCCGCAAGGGCGGCTGGCTGAGCCTGTTCGGCGGCCGCCAGCGCTATGAGGCTCCGGCCCACGAGCCGGCCCCGCAACGCGCCGCCGCCGGCGGTGGGGCCGCGGCCGCGCCGCAGGTCATGGAAGAGCCGGAAATCGAGGATAACGACGACCTCGAAATCCCCTCGTTCCTGCGTCGTCTCGCAAACTGATTTTTTACGAAAACTCAACGCGTTAGCGGCGAAACAATCGGAAACAGCGATTGTTTTGTCGCAGCGCAATATGCGGCCTACATGACATCCGGGCGTAAAGCGGCCAGGCGTGCCGTTCGCAACAAGGGATCATCAGGCGCAATGTCGTCGGCCTCCTTCCAGCACACGGTAGCCGGACCCGCGATCTTCGCCGGGATTGGCCTGCACACGGGCGAGCACGTGCGCGTGGCGATCCGTCCGGCCGCGCCGAACGCGGGGATCAGCTTCGTGCGCACCGACGTGCGCCGCGGCGACAATGTGGTCCGCGTCGCGCCCGAAACCGTCATCCAGACCCGGCTCGGCACCGTCATCGGCAACGACGACGGCGTCACCGTCTCGACCATCGAGCACCTGATGGCCGCCATGGCCGCGCTCGGCGTCGACAACGCCACCGTCGAGGTCGACGGCCCCGAAGTGCCGATCATGGACGGCTCGTCCGAGCCCTTCATCCAGATCCTCGACCGCGCCGGCAAGCGCCGCCAGGAGGCGCTGCGCCGCTACATCGAAATCCTCGCGCCCATCGAGGCGATCGAGGACGACAAGCGCGCGACGCTCACGCCATCCGACCAGTTCGAAGTCGCCTTCGAGATCGCCTTCCCCTCGCGCGCCATCGGCCGCCAGCGGGTCGACCTCGTCATCGACGAGGACAGCTTCCGCGAGGAGCTCGCCGACTGCCGCACCTTCGGCTTCCTGCACGAGGTCGAGGCCCTGCGCGCCGTGGGCCTGGCCCGCGGCGGCTCGATGGAGAACGCCGTGGTCATCGACGGCGACCGCGTGCTGAACCCCGAAGGCCTGCGCCGCCCCGACGAATTCGTCCGCCACAAGGCGCTCGACGCCGTCGGCGACCTCTATGTGCTGGGCCTGCCGATCATCGGCCGGTTCGAGGGCGTCCTGGCCGGCCACGGCCTCAACAACGCCGTCGTGCGCGAGCTGGCGGCCAACCCGCGCGCCTGGCGCATCCGCACCCTCGAACCCGCGCTCGCCCGCGTCGGCTGATCCCCGAGCTTGCCGCCCGCCAAGGCCGCGGCTAGGCTTTCCGATCAGGGATGGGGGTCCTCAATGAAACATCTGGCTGCGGCGGTCGTCGGTATCGCCTTGTGCATCGCGCCCGCGGGCGCGCGGGCCGAGATCACGGTGAAGGATTACCTCGCCGCGACAGGCGATGAAAAAGAGGTCTACCAGACGTGGCTGGGCGCGGTGGAAACCGGGTTCGGCTGGTACCTGGCCGCCTCTTCCGGGCCGAAGTTGTATTGCCAGCCCAAGAATATGGCGCTCACGGACGACCAGATCGACGACATCTTCCGCAGGTTCGTCAGCGCCCATCCCGACATGGCCGACAGGGCCCAATACGCGGCGCTGACGCTGCTTCTGGCGCTGCAGGACACCTTCCCCTGCGGCCCGGGCGGCGACTAACCGCAAACGCACCGCTTCGCCACATTTGCGCCCGTGCTCGCGTGGTGTAGAAGCCAAGGGCTGCGCGGGGGTGCGCGTCGCTGGTTTTCGAAGGTGAGGGTCCGTGCTTCCTAGATCCTGGGGCCGAACGGCCGTTGTTATCGTCGCCGTGACGGCTGCCCTGATGGCGTCGGGCTGCGCCCACCGCGGCAAGGCCAAAACCCACATCGTCTATGAGGAGCGGCCGGTCGAGCTGCTCTACAACACCGGCGCGCTGCGCCTGGACCAGCACCGCTGGGACGAGGCGGCCGAGTACTTCCAGGAAGTCGAGCGCCAGCACCCCTATTCGGAGTGGTCCAGGCGAGCGATCCTGATGACCGCCTACGCCAACTACGAGAGCAACCACTATCAGGAGGCGATCGACGACGCCGAGCGGTTCCTGTCGCTCTATCCGGGCAACCCGTCGGCCGTTTACGCCTACTACCTGAAGGCCGTCTGCTACTTCGAGCAGATCGTCGACGTGAACCGCGACCAGGCCTCGACCGCCAACGCCGAAGCCGCGCTGAACGACGTCATCAAGCGCTTCCCCAACACCGAATACGCCAAGGACGCCCAGCTGAAGCTGGACATGGTCCACGACCAGCTGGCCGGCAAGGAAATGGCCATCGGCCGCTGGTACCTGCGCAACGGCCAGACGCTGGCCGCCATCGGCCGCTTCCGTTCGGTGATCGACACCTACCAGACCACCTCGCACACGCCCGAAGCCCTCTACCGCCTGGTGGAGTCCTACCTGACGCTAGGCCTGACCGAGGAAGCCAAGCGCAACGGCGCGGTGCTGGGCGCCAACTACCCGGGCGACCGGTGGTACGCCGACGCCTACAAGCTGCTGACCAGCAACGGCCTGCAGCCCGCCGTCGAGCCGCACAGCTCGACGCGGCCGAGCTACCTCGACCGCCTGCTGCGCCGGGGCGGCAAGGAGACCACCCTGCCGCCGCCGCAATCGGCCACCCAGCCGAACACGACGACCCAGAACAGCGAGGCCGCGAAGAAGCCGGAGAAGAAGGGCTTCTTCCACCGTCTGCCGCGTCTCCACCTTTAAGCGGCGCGGATTCGCGGTCATTCTCCGCCCATGCTGATCGGGCTGGGCATTCGCGACGTCGTGCTGATCGAGGCGCTGGACCTGTCCATCGGTCCGGGCCTCACCGCGCTGACCGGCGAGACCGGCGCGGGCAAGTCGATCATCCTCGATGCGCTGGGGCTGGCCGTCGGCGCGCGGGCCGACGCGGGGCTGGTGAGGCGAGGGGCCCAACAAGCCGTCGCCACCGCCATCTTCGCACCTCGCCCCGACCACGCCGTCTGGGCCTATCTCGACGAGAAGGGCCTTTCCTACGCGCGTGACGAGGACCTCGTCCTGCGCCGCGCGCTCGGCGCGGACGGCCGCTCCCGGGCCTTCGTCAACGACCAGGCGACCAGCGTCGGCGTGCTGAAGGACCTCGGCGCGCTGCTGCTGGAGGTCCACGGCCAGCATGAGACGGTCGGCCTGCTCGACCCGCGCACCCATCGCCCGCTGCTCGACGCCTTCGGCCAGCTGGACGCCGGCCCGGTCGCCGCCGCCTGGAGCGCCTGGCGCGCCGCCCGCGAACGCGCCGAGGCCCTGCGCGACCAGGCCAGCCGCTCGGCCTCCGAGATCGAGGAGATCGCGCTGCGCCTCTCCGAACTCGACCGTCTTGCGCCCCGCGAAGGGGAGGAAGCGGCGCTGGCGGAAGAGCGCGCCCTGCTCGGCGCGGCCGAAAAGGCGCTGGCCGACATCGCCGCGGCCCGCGACGCTCTGGGGGGCGAGCGCACGACCTCCGGGCTCGCTCAGGCCTTCCGCGCCCTCCAGCGGGCCCGGGAGCGCGCCGTGCAGGCCGGGGTGGCCGATGACGGCCCCGCGCTCGCAAGGCTCACCGCCGCCTGCGAGGCGGTCGACCGCGCATTGGTGGAGGCCCAGGAAGCCGCCGCCGCCATCGACGCCGCCGCCGACAGCTTCGACGTCCAGCCCGACCGGCTGGAAAAGGCCGAGGAGCGCCTCTTCGCCCTGCGCGCCATGGCCCGCAAGCTGGGCGTCCAGGTCGACGACCTCCCCGCCGCCCGCGCCGACTTCGCCGCCCGCCTGCAGGCCGTGGAGAACTCCGAAGAGGCGCTGCGCGAAGCCGAAGCCGCCGAGAAGGCCGCCAAGGCCGCCTATCTGGCCGCCGCGGGGGCGCTGACCGCTGAGCGCCGCGCCGCCGGCGACCGGCTGGCCAGGGCCGTCGAGGCCGAACTCGCGCCGCTCAAGCTCGACAAGGCCCGCTTCCGCGTCGCCCTCGAACCGCTGGCCGAGGACCGCGCCGGTCCCTCCGGCATGGACCGCGTGGCGTTCGAAGTCTCCACCAACCCCGGCGCGCCGTTCGGGCCGCTGGAGGCCATCGCCTCGGGCGGCGAGCTTGCCCGTTTCGCGCTGGCCCTGAAGGCGACGCTCGCCGGTCGCGGCGGCGGACCCCAGCCGCTGATGATCTTCGACGAGGTGGACCAGGGCGTCGGCGGCGCGGTGGCCGATGCCGTCGGCCTGCGCCTCAAACGCCTCGCCGCCGACGCCCAGGTGCTGACCGTCACCCACTCCCCGCAGGTCGCCGCCCGCGCCGACGCCCACTGGCGCATCTCCAAGATTGGCGACGGCGACAAGGTCCGCACCGCCGTCGAGCTGCTGACCCCCGCCGCGCGGCAGGAGGAGATCGCCCGCATGCTGGCCGGCGCCGAGATCACGGAAGCCGCCCGCGCCGCCGCCCGGGCGCTGATCGGCGCATGAAACGCGTAGAGGACCTCACCGAGGCCGAGGCCGACGACGAGCTGGAGCGGCTGGCCGACGAACTCACGCGACACGATATCGCCTATTATCAACAGGAAGCGCCGGCCATCTCGGACGCCGAGTACGACGAGCTGCGCCAGCGCAACCTCGCCATCGAGGCCCGCTTCCCCCACCTCGTGCGCGACAACTCCCCCTCGGTCCGGGTCGGCGCGGCGGCGGTTTCCTCCTTCGCGCCTGTCGAGCACGGCGTGCCGATGCTCAGCCTCGACAACGCCTTCTCCGACGAGGAGGCCGAGGAGTTCGACGCCCGCGTCCGCCGCTTCCTCAAGCTGGAAGGCGACGTCGGCTACACCGCCGAGCCGAAGATCGACGGCCTCTCGGCCAGCCTCCTCTACGAGAACGGCCGCTTCGTGCGCGGGGCGACGCGCGGCGACGGCCGGGTAGGGGAGGACGTCACCGCCAACCTGCGCACCATCAAGGACATCCCCCACCGCCTGAAGGGCAGCGGCTGGCCCGAGCGGATCGAGATCCGAGGCGAGGTCTACATGCCGCTCGACGCCTTCGCCGCCATGAACGCCGCGGCCGCGGAGAAGGGCGAGCGCATCTACGCCAACCCCCGCAACTTCGCGTCAGGGTCGCTGCGGCAGGTGGACCCGACGATCACGGCGTCCCGGCCGCTGCGCTTTTTCGCCTATGCCTGGGGTCTTTCGAGCGGCGAGTTCGCCAAGACCCAGTCGGAAGCACTCACGGCGCTCCGCAACTGGGGCTTCCAGGTGACGCCGCAGACCCGCCGCGTGGAAAACGTCGAGGGCCTGCTCGGCGCCTACCGCGAGATGGAGACGCTGCGCCCGACCCTCGA
>CAMLKO010000067.1 GCA_946480495.1 uncultured Caulobacteraceae bacterium | reverse complement strand
GGCGCCTTCCTCAATTCCGACGACACCGGCCTGACCACCAACGTCTTCCTCACCGAGCCCCGGCTATACGGCCTCAGGATCACCAAGGACTGGACCGGCGAGGGCTGGTGGACCGGCGCGAACCCGAACCACACCGGACCTTATCCGCTGACGATCGAGATCGCGGGTCAGGTGCAGCATCACGATGCGCCTGCTGAAAAACTGACGCCGAGCTGGTACCTCGACTCGGCGGGCGATCCGACCTTTTCGTCGGCCATCGATCCACTGGCGGCGCAGAACCGCGATCTCGATTGGGGCGACGGCCGCGAAGTGCGGCTGACCTATCGGCCCACGGCCGCGAGCTGGTGGGTGTCCGCGGGGGCGCGAACCTCGCGCACCAACAGCGAAACCGCACGCGTGCACCAGGGCGAGGTCGCAGGACCCGCCGCCTGTCTGTTCTCGCGCGACTGGCCGATCCCGCAGGGCAACGCCCTGTGTGATCCGACCTACGAATTCTATGGGTACCCGGCCGGCTACTTCTATAACCCCGGCGCCCTTGTCACGCCGGTGAATTGGTCAGACGCCACCTGGCGCGACAAGGAAGAAAACCTTGTTGTCGATTTCGAGGTTGGGCGCGATTTCGGCATCGGCATCCTGAACCGCTCGCAGGTCAGCGCCGGTCTTCGCTATGCCCGGCTGCGGTCCTCCACGCAGGCCACGATGAACGGCATCACCAACTTCGAGTTGCCGGAGGGTTTCTTCAAATATTATGCGAACGCGGACGCGCTTTCCGCCTCGTTCGACGCCGAGCGCGAGTTCAAGGGCGCGGGTCCGACCTTCACCTGGGATGCGGCCCAGCGATTGATCGGGAACGACACGACGGGCCATCTCGACGTGGACTGGTCGGCGACCGGCGGGGTGCTGTTCGGCAAGCAGCGGACGAATATCGTCGGTTCGGAGCGCTCCTATCACTTCTACGGCAAGTATTATGGGGTCAATTCGGGGGCCTTCCTCGACAACGTCACCCCGACGCCCGTGGCCATCCAGCGGTCCAAGTCGGCGACTGTGCCGATGGTCGATCTGTCGCTGGGGCTCTCCTACGAGATCCAGCGGGTCAAGGTCGGTGCGGGCTATCGTTGGGAGAAGTACTTCGACGCCATCGATGCAGGTTTCGCCGAGCACGAGAGCTTCGACCGCACCATCGACGGGCCGTACTTCAAGATCGCCGTCGGTTTCGGCGGCTAATCGCTCCGGCTTCGGTCCCCTCTGAACCGGAATACCTGGGGCGGTCGCGTGAGCGGCCGCCCTTTTTCATGGGCGGTCAGAAACCGCGCGACGGCTTGGTGCGGATGTTGAGCTGGCCGGCGAGGCCGGCTTTGCGGTGGTGCTCGATCGCGTGCATTTCGGGGGAGGTCGCCATAGCGCGGAAGGCAGCGAGGGAGGGGTATTCGGCCAGCGCCACCGCGTCCCACGGCTCCTCGATTTCGCCAAGCAGCAGGCCCGTCACCGCGCCGCTGTAGCGGACGCGTCCGCCCAGCGCCTGGACCAGCTTGGCGACCGCCTCGCCATAGCGGCCGTAGGCCTGGGCGCCGGTCAGGTGCGCGTCCGACCCGTCGGGATATTCGGCGTGCGGTTTGAACTTCAGCAGGTTGACCATCACGAACGGCCCGTCCTCGGGCGCGCCGAAAAACGCCATCGCCTGCTCGGGCGGCGGCATGACCGCGTTGACGACCTTCATCGGCAGCTCCTGCGCCAGGTTGGAGTTACGCCCACGGGATGGTAATGGCATAAAGAGTGTCGATAAACAGGCGCAGGGTCAAGCTGATGACGCGAGTGCGATGGACGGCCGCGGTCCTCGCGGTGCTGATCCTGGGGCTGGGCGTCGCGGGCTGGCTGGTCCGGGGCGCGCTGGCCGAGCGGGCCATGGCGCGGGTCTTTCGCGAGGCGATGTCCGATCATCCGCTGCAGGATCTGCCGGACGGCCTTCATGTGGGGCTGTGCGGTTCCGGCTCGCCCATGCCCGACGTGACGCGCGCGGGCCCGTGCGAGGCGGTGGTCGCGGGATCGCACCTGTTCGTCATCGACTCCGGCCCGGGCTCCACGCGCAACCTGACCCTGATGAACCTGCCGCCGGCGAACGTCGAGGCGGTGTTCCTCACTCACTTCCACTCAGACCACATCGGCGACCTGGGCGAGCTGATGCTGCAGCATTGGGGGGCGGGCGCGGCGACGGCGCCGTTGCCGGTCTATGGTCCGACGGGCGTGGATCAGGTCGTCGCCGGGTTCCAGGCCGCCTACACGCTGGACCGCGGCTATCGCATCGCCCACCACGGGCCAAAGGTGATGCCGCCGTCGGGCTTTGGCGGTACGGCGCATCCGTTCAGCGTCGATCCTGCGGGGCCGGACGTGCTGGTCTATCAGGCGCCGGACCTGAAGGTCTGGGCCTTCCCCGTGAACCACCACCCGGTCGAGGCGGCCGTCGGCTATCGCTTCGACTACAAGGGCCGCTCGATCGTGATCAGCGGCGACACCGCGCCCAGCCCGCGCCTGGAGCGGGCCGCGAAGGGGGCCGACGTGCTGGTGCACGAGGCGCTCTCGCCCCGGCTGGTCGGCATCCAGCATGACGCCGCGGTGGCTGCGGGGCGAACGAACCTGGCCGCCATCACCCACGACATCCTGAGCTATCATTCGAGCCCCGAGCAGGCGGCCGACGCCGCCCGGCGCGCGGGCGTGCGCTACCTGCTGCTGGACCACATCATCCCGCCGATCCCGGTGGCGGCGCTGGAGGGGCCGTTCCTGGGCGATGCGCGGCGCCATTTCGACGGACCGATCCAGCTCGGGCATGACGGCGACTTCCTGTCGCTGCCCGCCAATTCCCGCGATATCCGCCGCAGCAATCGTCTGACCCATTACAAGCTGTGGGGAACAGAGGCATTCTGAGGTTTGAGGTGGGGGAGCCAATGACGAGAAGCGCGGCAAGGATCGCCGTTTTGGCGCCGGCGGCCGGACCGCGGGAGGCCGATGGGCGCCGCCGGCGGTCGCAGGACAGCCGCGCGCGCATCGTCCAGGCGATGCTCGAGCTGGTCCATGCCGGCGACATCTCCCCGGCAGCCGAGGAGGTCGCCGCCCGCGCCGACGTCGGGCTGCGCACGGTCTTTCGGCACTTCAAGGACATGGAGAGCCTCTACCGCGAGATGTCGGCGGTGATCGAGGTCGAGCTGCTGGCCATCATCGCCGAGCCGTTCAGGAGCCCCGATGCGCGTGGGCGGCTGGGCGAGATGATGCAGCGCCGCGCGATGGTCTACGAGAAGATCGCGCCGTTCAAACGCGCCGCCGATCTGCACCGCAACGGCTCGGCCTTCCTGCAGGCCTCGCACGCGCGGCTGGTGGCGACCTCGCGCGATATCCTCAAGCGCGAGCTGCCGGCCGCCATCTGGCGCGACCGCACCCGCTTCGAGGCCATCGACCTGCTGTTCAGCTTCGAGACCTGGAGCCGCTTGCGCCGCGAGCAGGGCCTGAGCATCAAGCGCGCCGCCGAGGTGGTCGAGTTCTCGCTCGACAAGCTGCTCATCTAGGGGAACGTCGCCTGTCCTTTTGACACTCGCCGTGCAACTATTCGCGAAAGCCATGTCGCGTGTGGGAGCAGGTCGATGGCGTACAGGTCCCCCTCCGAGCCGGACTTCGCGGGCAAGATCGGCCGCACCATCGCAGAGTCCGAGCCGCACTGGCCCGACAACCGGGCGCCGAAGGGCGCGCCCAACGTGGTCATGGTGGTGCTGGACGACACCGGCTTCGCCCACCTCGGCTGCTACGGCTCGAGCATCGAGACGCCGAACATTGACCGGCTGGCGGGCGAAGGCCTGCGCTATTCCGGCTTCCACACCACCGCGCTCTGCTCGTCCTCGCGCGCCTGCCTGCTGACCGGCCGCAACCACCATGCGGCGGGAGTGCGGGCGATCTCGAACATGGACACCGGCTATCCCAACATGCGCGGCTCGGTGAGCCCGGCTGCGGCGACAGTGGCCGAGATCCTGCGCGACAATGGCTATGCGACCTTCGCGGCGGGCAAGTGGCACCTGGCGCCGATGGCCGAGGCGACGGCGGCGGGGCCCTTCCGCAACTGGCCGCTGCAGAAGGGCTTCGACGGCTTCTACGGCTTCCTGCAGGGCGAGACGGACCAGTTCTATCCGGAGCTGACGCGCGACAACCACTTCATCGACCAGCCCCGTTCGCCGCTGGAGGGCTATCACCTCTCCGAAGACCTCGTGGACCAGTCGATCGGCTGGGTGCGCGACCAGGCCTCGCTCGTGCCCGAGCGGCCGTTCTTCCTCTATCTGGCGTTCGGCGCGATGCATGCGCCGCACCAGGCCCCGCGTAAGTATCTGGAAAAGTACCGCGGCCGTTTCGACGCCGGTTGGGACGTGGAGCGGGAGGCCTGGTTCGCCCGCCAGAAGGCGCTGGGGATCGTTCCGCCCGACACCCGGCTCGCGCCGCACAACCCGGGCGTCAAACCCTGGGCCGAGCTCAGCGAGAAGGAGCAGCGGTTCGCCGCGCGGCTGCAGGAAGCGTTTGCGGCCATGCTGGACCACACCGACCACCAGATCGGGCGGCTGGCGGCCTTCCTCGACGACCTCGGCGTGTTCGACAACACCCTCTTCCTGCTCGTCTCCGACAACGGCGCCAGCCAGGAAGGCGGCGCGCTCGGCGTGTTCGACGAGATGAAGCACTTCAACTTCATGGCCGAGGACCTCGACAAGGCGCTCGAGCGGCTGGACGACGTCGGCGGCCCGCAGAGCCACTGCAACATCCCCTGGGGCTGGGCGCAGGCCGGCAACGCGCCGCTGAAATGGTACAAGCAGAACACCCACGGCGGCGGCGTGCGCGATCCGCTGATCGTGCGTTGGCCGGGCCGCGTGAAGGACGCCGGCGCCGTCCGCCCGCAGTTCTGCCACGCCATCGACATCACCCCGACCATCCTCGACGTCGTCGGCATCGAGCCCCCGGCCGTAGTCGCCGGCGTGCCCCAGATGCCGGTGCATGGCGCGAGCCTGGCGCCGACCTTCAGCGATCCCGCCGCCGCGCCCGCCCGCGCGGTGCAGTATTTCGAGATGCTGGGCCACCGGGGCATCTGGAAGGACGGCTGGAAGGCGGTGACGCACCACAGCTCCGGCGTTCCCTTCGAGAAGGACGACTGGGAGCTCTACCACCTCGACGAGGACTTCTCGGAAACCAACAACCTCGCCGCCGCCGAGCCCGAACGGCTGAAGGCGCTGGTCGACGAGTGGTGGCGGCAGGCGGAGACGCACGGCGTCCTGCCGCTGGACGACCGCAACGCCTTCGAACTGTTCGGCGCCTCCCGGCGGCCCGGGATGCCGACGTCGCGGCGGCGCTTCACCTATCACCCGCCGATCTCGCACATCGTCGCCGACGCCTGCCCGCCGGTGTTCCGCGGCTGGACGATGACCTTCGACCTGCAGCATCCGGCGGGCGGGGAGGGGGCGCTGGTCTCGCGCGGCAGCATCAACAGCGGCTATGTGGTCTATATTCGCGACGGACGCTGCGTGTTCGACTTCAACTGCTTCCACGACCACAGCGTGATCGAGGCGACGGCTCCGCTGCAGCCCGGCGACCGGCGGCTGGAGATCGAGGTCGCCCGCCAGGTGAACGGCTCGGCCAGGGTCACCATGTCGATCGACGGCGAAGTGGCAGGCGAGGGCGCGATCCCCCGTCTGCTGATCATCGTCTCGAGCCTGGGCATGGACATCGGCCGCAGCATCCGGCCGGTCAGCGACGCCTACGCCGCGCCCTTCGCCTATCCGGGGCTGATCCGCTCGGTGGTGTTCGAAGTCGCCCCGCTGCCGCCCGAATTCGCCCACGTCACCACCCGCGCGGAAGTCGCGGCTGCGATGTCGCGTCAGTAGGGACAGCCGCCTAGAGCGCCTCGATCTTCACCAGCGGCAGGAGGCGTTTCACGTCGGCGGCGTGGGCCAGCTCCGTGCCGGGGAAGAGCAAGGCGGCCGAGCCCGCCGCCATGGCGTGCCGGAAGGCGTCCTCCAGGTTCTGCCCGCTCGCCAGCGCCCAGACCAGCCCGCCCATGAAGCTGTCGCCCGCGCCCACCGAACTGACCCGGCGGATGGGGAGCGC
>CAMLKO010000066.1 GCA_946480495.1 uncultured Caulobacteraceae bacterium | reverse complement strand
GCGTAGGCGACGTTGGCGCGCAGCAGGCCGATCTTGTCGCCGCAGTCGTAGGTCGTGCCGTCGTATTCGTACGCATGGAAGTCCTGCAGGGCCATCAGGCGGGCCATGGCGTCGGTCAGCTGGATTTCGCCGCCCGCGCCGCGTTCCTGCGCCGCCAGCAGGTCGAAGATCTCCGGCTGCAGGATGTAGCGGCCGGAGATGAAGAGGTTGGAGGGCTCGGTCCCCGGCGCGGGCTTTTCGACCATGCCGGTCATCCGGTTCAGCCGGCCCTTCTGCCCATCCAGCGAGACGATGCCGTACTTGTGGGCCTCGCCCTCCGGCGCGGGCTCGACGACCACCACGTTGCCGCCGACGCGCTGGTAGGCGTCGACCGCCTGGGCGAGCGCGGGGATCGCCGCGTCCATCAGCATGTCGGGGAGCATCACGGCGAACGGCTCGTCGCCGACGATGTCGCGCGCGCACCAGACGGCGTGTCCAAGCCCCAGCGGCGCCATCTGGCGCACGAAGCTCATCTCGCCGGGCCTGGGCAGCTCGGCGCGGATCGCCTCGAGCATCTCGGTCTTGCCCTTGGCCTCCAGCTGGGCTTCGAGTTCGGGGTGGTGGTCGAAATAGTCCTCGATGGTGCCCTTGCCGCGCCCGGTGACGAAGACGAAGTGCTCGATGCCCGCCGCGCGCGCCTCGGCCACGATGTAGGACAGGATCGGCCGGTCGACGACGTTCAGCATTTCCTTCGGCGTCGTCTTGGCGCCGGGCAGCACGCGCGTGCCCAACCCGGCGACGGGGAGGACGGCCTTACGGACAGGTCTCATCAGCTAACGCCCCTCAAAGCAGCGCCCATTCGGTAACGGGCGCGCGATGCGATTTCCACAACAGATCACGGAACATTTATCGGCGCGACAGGTTCACGCGGTCGGGGGGCCTCATCGGGAGGCCTCGTCTCCGGGAGAGCATACCCATGCGTAAGATCATCCCCGCCGTGGCCATCCTGGCCGTGGCCGCCCTATCCGTGAGCGCCTGCAGCAAGAAGGCCGACAACGCGGCCTACAACGACAACACCGCCGACACCTCGGCGGCCATGCCGGCCGACACCAACACCGCGCCGGCGGACATGAACGCCACCAACAACGTCACCAACACGACCGTGAACGCGACGACGGGCGAAACCAGCACGACGACGACCAACACGGCGACTGGAAACAGCACCACCACCACAACGAATACGACGCCGTAAGCGGCGGGCTATTCGACCGTCACCGACTTGGCGAGATTGCGCGGCTGATCGACGTCCGCGCCCTTCTGGACGGCCACATGATAGGCCAGGAGCTGGATGGGGGCGGCGAAGACCAGCGGCGCAATCATCGCATCGCAGGTGGGCGCCACGATCACGTGCGCGCCCGCCGGCGCATGCGCCGCACCCTCCGCATCGGTGATCATCACCACCTTGCCGCCGCGCGCCATCACCTCGCTCATGTTCGAGGCGGTCTTCTCGAAGAGGGCGTCGGAGGGGGCGATGACGATGATCGGCGTGTGCTCGTCGACCAGCGCGATGGGCCCGTGCTTCAGCTCGCCAGCCGCATAACCTTCCGCGTGGATATAGCTGATTTCCTTGAGCTTTAGCGCGCCTTCGTAGGCCAGCGCGCACATCGGGCCGCGGCCGAGGTAGAGGACGTCCCGGGCCTTGGCGAGCTCGGGCGCGAGCTTGGCGATGGCGTCCTCGACCTCCAGCGACTCCCCGACCAGGCGCGGCGCCTCGACCAGCACGCGGGCGAGCCTGGCCTGTTCCTTTTCGTCGATCTTCCCGCGCGCGGCGGCCGCCGCGATGGCGAGCGCGGTGAGCGCGGTGACCTGGCTGGTGAAGGCCTTGGTCGAGGCCACGCCGATCTCCGGTCCCGCATGGGTGGGCCAGAGCACCTCGGCCTCGCGGGCCATGGTGCTTTCGTGGGCGTTGACGATGGCGGCCGTGCGCAGGCCGCGTTCCTTGCACCAGCGCAGCGCCGCCAGCGTATCGGCCGTCTCGCCGGACTGGGAGACGGCGATAGCCAGCGTGCCGGGCGTCACCGCCGGCTCGCGGTAGCGGAATTCCGAGGCGATCTCGACGTCGCAGGGCAGGCCCGCCAGACGCTCGAACAGGTAGCGGGCGATCAGGCCCGCGTAGAAGGCGGTGCCGCAGGCTACGATTTGCAGCCGGTCGACCTTGGCGAAGTCGACCTCGCCCGGCACGCGGACGCGGTTGGTGGTGGGATCCAGATAGGTCGACAGGGTGCGCGCGCACGCCTCCGGCTGTTCGTAGATCTCCTTTTCCATGAAGTGGCGGTGGTTGCCCTTCTCGACCAGCGCCGCCGAGCCGGAGACCACCCGCATCGGGCGCTGCACCTCATGGCCCTCGCGGTCGAAGATGCGGGCCGTGTCGTGGTCGATGGCGACGTAATCGCCCTCGTTCAGGTAGGTGATGCGGTTGGTGAAGGGGCCGACGGCCAGCGCGTCGGAGCCGATGAACATTTCGCCGTCGCCATGGCCGACCACGAGCGGACTGCCGTGGCGGGCGCCCATCACCAGGTCGCCCTGGCCTTCCACCAGCACCGCCAGCGCATAGGCGCCGGTCAGCCGGTCGAGCGTGGCCTTGAAGGCGGTCAGCGGGTCGTCGCCCGCCTCCAGCCGGTCGTCGATCAGCTGGGCGATGACTTCGGTGTCGGTGTCGCTTTCGAAGGCCCGTCCCTTGGCCATCAGCTCGGCCTTCAGCTCGGCGAAGTTCTCGATGATGCCGTTGTGGACCAGCGTCACGCGGCCGGACTTGTGGGGGTGGGCGTTGGACTCGGTCGGGGCGCCGTGGGTGGCCCAGCGGGTGTGGCCGATGCCGACGGTGGCGGCGAGCGGCTGGGCCTTCAGAACCTCTTCCAGCGCGCGGATCTTGCCGGCGGCCCTGCGGCGCTCGATATGGCCGTCGCTCAGGACGGCGACGCCCGCCGAATCATAGCCGCGGTATTCCAGCCGCTTGAGGCTGTCGATCAGCCGCTCGGCGACCGGTCTGGTCCCCACGATTCCGATGATGCCGCACATGCTTCGCCGCTACTCCCTCGCGGCTTGCGGGCCGCGCCATTTTACGCAACGTCGCGCGGGGACTAGATTGCCGCCGCGCTTCGTCGCCGCCTTTAACGCGCGGTGAGGGCGCGTGCGACAAAAAGTGCGTTTCAGAGTGTTGCCCGGGGAAGTTCATGAGCAAGCGATCGTATTTCGGCACCGATGGCATCCGGGGCAGGGCCAACACCTACCCGATGACGGCCGAGGTCGCGCTGCGCGTGGGGCTGGCGGCGGGCAAGCTGTTCCGCACGGGTTCGGACCGGCGCCAGCTGGTGGTGATCGGCAAGGACACGCGGCTGTCGGGCTACATGATCGAGCCGGCGCTGGTGGCGGGCTTCACCTCCATGGGCATGGACGTGCGGCTGTTCGGGCCGCTGCCGACGCCCGCGGTGGCGATGATGACGCGCTCGATGCGGGCCGACCTTGGCGTGATGGTCAGCGCCTCCCACAACGCCTTCCACGACAACGGCATCAAGCTGTTCGGGCCCGACGGCTACAAGCTCTCTGACGCGCGCGAGGCCGAGATCGAGGCCCACATGGACGAGGGCCTGACCGAAGGGCTGGTGGGCCCGTCGGAGCTGGGGCGCGTGAAGCGGATCGACGACGCCCAGGCCCGCTATGTCGAGATCATCAAGGCGACCTTCCCGCGCGACCTGAACCTCAACGGGCTGCGCGTGGTGATCGATTGCGCCAACGGGGCGGCCTACAAGGTCGCGCCGACCGTCCTCTATGAGCTGGGCGCCGAGGTGAAGCCTATCGGGGTGTCGCCGGACGGCTTCAACATCAACGAGGAGTGCGGCTCGACCCACACCGCGGCGATGAAGCGGGCGGTGAAGGAATACCGCGCCGACATCGGCATCGCGCTGGATGGCGACGCCGACCGGGTCATCATCTGCGACGAGAACGGCCATGTGGTCGACGGCGACCAGCTCATGGCCATCATCGCCTGCGCCTTCGCCGAGAAGGACCGGCTGAAGGGCGGCGGGGTGGTGGCGACGGTGATGTCGAACCTGGGCCTGGAGCGGTTCCTGGGCGCCAAGGGCATCAAGCTGGAGCGCACGCCGGTCGGCGACCGCTACGTGATGGCGCGGATGCGCGAGGGCGGCTTCAACGTCGGCGGCGAGCAGTCGGGCCACCTGATCCTGTCGGACTTCTCGACGACGGGCGACGGCATGATCGCGGCGCTGCAGGTGCTGGCGGTGATGCGGCGCACGGGCCGGCCGATGAGCGCGCTCGCCCGCCAGTTCGAGCCGGTGCCGCAGAGGCTGGAGAACGTGAAGTTCGCCAAGGGCGCGACGCCGCTGAAGAACGAGACCGTGCTGTCGGTCATCGCCGCGGCCGAGGCGAAGCTGAACGGGTCGGGCCGCATCCTCGTGCGCCCGTCGGGCACCGAGCCGCTCATCCGCATCATGGCCGAGGGCGACGACGAGGCGCTGGTCAACCAGCTGGTCAGCGAGATCGCCGGCGCGGTGAAGCTGGCGGCGGCTTAGTTCACAAAAACAACGCTTGCCAAGAACGCTGTTCGGCGGTGAACCTGTTTCCCTCGTTTTGGGGGAAATCGCATGACTCAGGAAACCATCTTTCTGCCGATGCTGGCGCTGGCGGCGCTGACATTTGCGGTGCTGCTGTTCATTCCGCTTCGGCGGTTCAGGGCGGTCGCGGCCGGGCACGTCACGGCCGAGGACTTTGCGCTCGGCGAGAGCGCCAATGTGCCGCCGCGGGTGTCGCTGGCCAACCGCAACTACATGAACCTGCTGGAGCTGCCGGCGCTGTTCTACGTGGTCTGCGTGGCCTTCTTCGTCACCGGCCAGGTCGATCAGACGGTCGTCAACCTGGCCTGGGTCTACGTCGCGATCCGGGCCGTACACAGCGTCGTGCACATCAGCGTCAATCACGTCATCACCCGGCTCAGCCTGTTTGCGCTCAGCAACTTCGTGCTGATCGCTCTGTGGGTGATGTTCGGGATGCGTGTGTGGAGCCGAGTGGGTTAGATTTCCTGGTTGTAGGCGCCCACTTCTGGGCGCTTGGCCAGCCGGGGTTTGACCTCGTCGCGGAAGAGGGCGCGCATGTCGTCCTCTGACCGCGTGCTTTCGACCACCACCACCAGTTCGGGCTTGTTCGACGAGGCGCGGACGAGGACCCAGGAGCCGTCCTCCAGCGCCACGCGCACGCCGTTGACGGTGATGACCTCGGCGATCTTGCGGCCGAGGATGGTCCCGCCCTTTGCAGCCAGCTGCTCGTACTCGCGCACGATGTCCTCGACGACGCCGTACTTGG
Source organism: uncultured Caulobacteraceae bacterium (assembly GCA_946480495.1). The sequence goes on along the minus strand of CAMLKO010000066.1, from coordinate 820 downwards.
TCTCGTCGGCGCAGTGGGGGCTCATGGTCAGCGAGGTGTAGGCGACGGGCAGCGCCTTCTTCATGTCGGAGAGTTTCTTGCCCGGGTTGCGGTCGAGCATGGCCAGGATCGCCGCGGCCGCCACCAGCCCGTCGTCGTAGCCGCGGCCGAGCGGCTCGTTCAGGAAGAAGTGGCCGGACTTTTCGAAGCCGGCCAGCGCGCCAAGCTCGGCGCTCTTGCGCTTGATGTAGCTGTGGCCGGTCTTCCAGTAGACGGTGGTGCAGCCGTTCGCCGCCAGCACCGGGTCGGTCGCGAAGAGGCCGGTCGACTTCACGTCCACCACGAAGGTCGAGTTGGGGTAGAGGGGCGCCAGATCGCGGGCCAGCATCAGCCCGATCTTGTCGGCGAAGATCTCCTCGCCCTCGTCGTCCACCACCCCGCAGCGGTCGCCGTCGCCGTCGAAGCCGAGCGCCAGGTCCGCCCCATGCTCGCGCACGGCATGGGCCATGGCGTGCAGCATCTCCTGGTCCTCGGGGTTGGGGTTGTACCTGGGGAAGGTCCAGTCGAGATCGCAGTCCATCTCGATGAGCTCGGCGACGCCCATCTTGCGCAGGGCCTCAGGGGCGAAGGCGCCGGCGGTGCCGTTGCCGCAGGCGGCGACCACCTTCAGGGGCCGCTTCAGCGAGGCGCGGGAGGCGACCTCGGCGATGTAGCGCTCGCGCATGCCGTCGATGCGCTTGAGCGCGCCGCCCGAGCGCTCCTTGAACTCGCCCTTGAGCACGATGTCCTTCAGCCGGCCCATCTCGTCCGGCCCGAAGGTCAGCGGCCGCGCCGCGCCCAT
>CAMLKO010000065.1 GCA_946480495.1 uncultured Caulobacteraceae bacterium | reverse complement strand
GCCAGCTTGTAGGTCGGCAGCGTCGCATAGTCCGCCGTCGGATCGTCCAGCGCCCAGGCGACCTGCGGCAGGATTCGCCAGAAGTCCTCCTCGGTGAAATGGGTCTCCCGCCAGTCGAGCTTCAGCGCGGTCGCCACCCGCTCGGCCTGCGCCCGCTCGTCGCGCGCCGAGGGCACGTCGAAGCCGCAGGTGTAGGCGGTGACCGGCCGCTCGTTCAGCCGCGCCATCAGCGTGGCGATGGACGCGCTGTCGATCCCGCCGGAGAGGAACAGGCCGTATGGCACATCGGAGCGCTGGTGCACCCGGACGCTGTCTTCGAGCACGGCATCCAAGCGATCTACGAGCTCTTTTTCCCCGCTCATCCCGACGAAAGTCGGGACCCAAGCGGCGACTCGGCTTTGGCCCCGGCTTGCGCCGGGGTGAGCGGAATTAGGGTCGATTTCCAACACCTCGCCGGGTTCGACCCGCGTGATCCCCTCGAACGGGCTCTCCAGCGCGTAGTTGAGCGCCAGCAGCTCTTCCGCCTGCTCCGGCTTCAACCCCGCCCGCCCGAAGGCCCGCGGCTCCGAGGCAAACGCCAACCCCTCCGCATGCCGCGCGTAATACAGCGGCTTGATCCCGAACGGGTCGCGCACCAGCCAGGTCCGCCCATCGCAGCCGATCAGGCAGAAGGCGTACATGCCGCGCAGCCGCTCGAACACCGCCGGGCCCATCCGCGCATAGAGATGCAGCATCGGCTCGAAGTCGGAGCCCGTCGCCAGCGCCTCCTTCAGCCCGAATTCCTCGATCAGCTCGACGTAGTTGTAGATCTCGCCGTTGCCGATCACCGTCGAGCCCGCCGCATGCAGCGGCTGCCAGCCGCCCTCCAGGTCGATGATCGACAGCCGCGCGTGGGCCAGCGAATAGCCGTCGCCGTCCTCCACCCGCACCCCGTCGGGGCCGCGATGGGTGATGGTCTCGATCAGCGGCCGCGCCGAGCCCTTCCCGATGACGCCGGCGATGCCGCACATTCAGGCGGCTCCATAGCGTGCGAAGAGGGCCTTCCACTGGGCGACGACGGCGGCCTCGCTGTATTCGCCCTCGACGCGGGCATGGCCGTTCTGGATCAGCTTGATCGGCAGCATCGGCTCGTCCAGCAGCCGCCGCACCCCCGCCGCCAGCGCGTCGGCGTCGTTCACCGGGACCAGCAGCCCGTCCTCGCCGTCGCGGATCAGCGCGCCCGGGCCCTGGCTCGCCGCCGCCACAATGGGGATGCCGTGCGCCCAGCACTGGATCACCACATTGCCGAGCGGCTCGAACCGCGAGGGAAAGACGCAGATGTCCGCCGCGCGATAGAGGGCCGAGGCGTCCTCCCGCCAGCCCAGGAACCGCACCCGGTCGGCGACGCCCAGCTCCGCCGCCAGCGCCTTCAGCTTCCGCTCCAGCGGCCCGGCGCCCGCGATCCAGAGGTACGCGCCCGGGACCTTCGCGAGCGCGCGCAGGCTGATGTCGTGCGCCTTGTTCTCGTGCAGCCGGCCCATCGCCAGCAGCAGGGGCGCATCCTCGGGCGTATCCAGCGCCGCGCGGTCTTCCGGCGCGCTGTCTCGGGCGGTGGCGAAGTTGGGGATGTAGAGCACCCGCTGCTCGGGCCAGCCCTGCTCGATCACCCAGCGGCGGATGTCCGGCGTGTTGGCGACCAGCGCGTCGAATCCCTTGTAGTACTTGAGGCTGTAGTAGCCCCCCAGCCGCCCGATCCGCGCCCAGCCGCCTTTCGGCGTCTTGGCCGCCGCGCGGTTCATCCAGGCCAGCAGCACCTTGGCCTTCTCACGCCGGGCATAGGCCGCGATGCGCGGACGCGTGAACACGTCGGGAAGGCCGCCGAACCGGAAGGTGCGCACGGGAACGCCCGCGTGCGCCACCGCGCGCTCGCGGGCGGGATGGCGGCGGATGGCGCAGGCCTGCTCCACGCCGCTCCGGGCGAGCGCGCCCACAAGGCTTGCGAAGTAGGTTTCGGCCCCGCCGTCGGCCGCCGAACCCAGGAGGTGGACTACGCTCATGGCGGGCGAACCTAGCGGCGCCGGAGCGCTTTCCCAAGCTGTGAATGGGCGGCTTGAAGGGGAGGGGGCCAGCCCCTATAACCCCGGCCTTCGCTCGGATGGGCCAAGGCTTTGGCTGGGTAGCTCAGATGGTTAGAGCGGTGGATTCATAACCCACAGGTCGGCGGTTCGATCCCGCCCCCAGCTACCATCCCAGCGGATCAGGCGGCGGCGATGGCGCCGTCCTCGGCCGCCGCGCCCAGCAGCATCAGCACCGCGGCCAGCCGGTCCGGCTTGATCGGCTTTTCGATGACGTCGTTCATGCCCGCTTCCATGTAGCGGACGACGTCCTCGCGGTCGGCGCTGGCGGTCAGCGCGATGATCGGGGTGCGGCTCACCGGCCCGGGCAGGCCGCGGATCTGGCGCGTCGCCTCGACGCCGTCCATCCGCGGCATGGTGATGTCCATCAGGATGAGGTCGAAGGCCCGCGTCCTGGCCGCTTCCACCGCCTCCACGCCGTCTGCCGCCTGCTCGCAGGTGCAGTCGAACAGGTCGCACATGGCCTCGGCCACCATGCGGTTGGTCATGTTGTCGTCGACGATCAGCACATGCAGCGAGCGGGGCTTCTCGATGCTCGCCGCCGGGACCAGCAGGTCGAAGGTGACCGTCACCCCGCCGCCGTCGTTCACCTGCGCCTGCAGCACGCCCGAAAACGCCTGCACCAGGCGGTTGGCCAGCGCCATGCCGATGCGGGTCGACAGGCTGGCCGTCGCCTCGGCGCGGGCGGTCTCGGCCGGGTCGAAGATGTGGGCCAGTTCCTCGGCGCTCAGCGAACGGCCGGTGTCGCGCACCGAGCCTTCCAGCGTCAGGTTCTCGCCCAGGGACTGCACGCGAAGGCTGACCTCGATCCGCCCTTTCGCCGTCTCGGCGAAGGCGCGGCCGACCAGCACGTCGAACAGCTGCATCAGCCGGTCGCAGTCGACCTCCGCCGCCTGATGGGCGTCGCCTTCGTAGGAGACGGCGTAGGTGATCCCCGCGCTGTTGGCGCGCTCGCGCCAGGCGTCCTCGACGGCGGCCACGATATTGCGCAGCTTGCAGGTGGTCGGCTCCAGCGCCAGCTGGCCGCGCTCCAGGCGGGCGAGGTCGCGGGCCTGCTCCACGAGCCGGCGGACGTCCTCGGCCCCTTGCGCAAGCGCGCGCGCGGAGGCTTCGACGCCTTCCACGGAGGCCTCGGCCTTCAGGCGCGCGGCGAGTTCGGCCATCTGCTCGAGCTGGCGAAGCACCTCGAGCGTGACGTCGTTGGCGGCTGCGCCGGCGGGTTCGGAACGCTTGGTCATCACCCCATCATCGCCGGGGCGTCTTGCGGAGATGTAAACCAAACAAAGAAAAAACGGCGGGGATCGCTCCCCGCCGCCAGAGGCCCAGTCCAAACAGGCCGAACTAGAACTTCTTGGTGATCGCGATGCCGTAGGTGCGCGGCTCGGTGAAGAAGGCGTTCCGATACAGGCCCGACGAGTCGTCTGTCAGGTAGGTGTCGGTGATGGCTTCCTCGTCGGTGGCGTTCTTCACGTAGAGCTCGATCGACAGCCGCATCGGATCGTTGTCGAACGTCAGCGTGGCGTTGACGTTGTCCCAGTCTTTGATGCGGTCAGCTTCGCTGTTGTAGATCCGCGAGAACGTCTTGGTCTGCTTGTAGTAGTCGCCCCGCAGCGTCGCCGACCAGTCCGTCCCGAGCTCCAGCGTGTATTGGGCGCCGACCTGGAGGGTCCAGTGTGGGGAGTTCGGCAGCTCCTTGCCGCTCAAGTTCACCGGCACGCCTTCGGAGAAGAGCCCGTAGGAACCCACCCCCGAGGCCAGCGGGCCGCCCGGATAGAGCGTCGCGCCGGCAGGCGCCGTCGGAGCAGCGCCCGGGCAGGCTCCCAGCAGGAAGAACGGCGACTGATAGAGGTTGGCGACGTACAGCGCCGTCATGGCCGTCGTCACCGTCACCACACAGTTGGCCGCCTGATCGGTCTTCATCACCACCAGGTTCGGATCGCCCTGGGTGCGGTCGAAGGTGTCGATCGATTGACCGCTGGTGATCTTGGTGTCGAGCCAGCCGACGTTGGCGTTGAAGCGCAGCGCCCGCATCGGAGCCCAGATCGTCTCGAGTTCGAGGCCTTTGATCTTGGCGTCGATGTTCTCGTTGATCGAGGTCCGGTTCTGGATCTTCGAGACCTGGTAGCCTTCGTAATTGTAGTGGAACCCGGTCAGGTTCAGCAGGACCGAACCGCCCGCGAGCGTGTTCTTCGCGCCGATTTCGATCGCGTTCACAAACTCGGGGGCGAACGTCTGCGGATAGGTGTTGCAGGCGAACGAGCAGGCGGGGTTCACGCCGCCGGCCTTATAGCCCTTCGAGTAGAAGGCGTAGATCAGGGTCTCGTCGGTGAAGTCGAGATGCGGTTTCCAGTCGACGCCGAACCGGCCCGTCGTTTCCTTGAACTGGACCTTCTTCAGCGGATCCGGATCGCTGGGCGGCGGCGGCAGCACGCCGCTGCCATCTTCGCCCAGAGCCACCTGGTGCGATTCCACGATCTTGGAATCGTCCGTGTAGCGTACGCCGAGGGTCCACTTCAGATTTTCCGTCATCTGGTAGTAGATCTCGCCGAAGGCCGCGCGGGACTTCAGGTGATAGGGTCCGTAATTGTCATAGTAGTTGTGGCCGCTGCGGTCCGGCGTTTTGCTCGGATCGACATAGACGCAGGCCGGATTGTTCAACGGACACGGGTACGGAACAGCGCCACTGCTGGCGAGGTTCGTGAGCAGGTTCAGCACCTGGTAGTAGCCGGTGCCTGAGTTGAACATCACGAAATAGTCGCCGCCGTATTTGAAGTCGAGGTAGATGCCGCCGACGTTGAAGTTGATCGGACCATCGAAATTCGACTGCAACCGTAGTTCCTGAGTCCACTGCTTCGTGTACGCAGATGAGATGTCCAGCGTCGTGAACCGGTTCTGCGCGCCCACCTGCGGGTCGCTGACGACTCCGCCGGGGAACAGGGTGCCGTAGATAAAGCTGTAGAGGCCGCCGGAGATCGGCAGGCCCGCTGCGAGCGCCCCATTTCCGCAAGGCGCGGTAAAGAAGTTGCAGGAATTCGGCGTCGCGTTGAAGGCGACTGTCGGGATCATCCGGTTGTAGTCCTGTTCAGTGAACAGGTTGAGCTTGCTGTAGGACGTCAGCGACGTGAGCTTCAGCGAGTCCGTGAGGTCGGCCTCGATGTTCAGTTCCCAGATGTCCGTGTCGGTCTGGTAGACCGGGTCGATCACCGACTCGATGTTGCGGATATTCGCGTCCTGCACCTTGCCGGCGAGCGCATCGCCGGTCTGAATGCCGGTGAGGGCCGAGAAGAGGCCGCCCAGGGTGCCCTGCGTGTTCAGCGCGCCGGTGGAGGCGCCCGGCGCATAAAGCGAAGTCTCAAGACAGCCTTGGCTGAAGAAGCCGCGCTGGATTTCGCCGGCCGCGGTGTTGGGGAAGGTAAGCCCCCCCATCGTGCCGCCCGGGTCCTTCACGCAGAACTGCCGGCCGATCCGCGAGCGGTTATCGTCTTCCTCGAAGTGGTCGTACATCAGGTAGGTGCGCACACGGTCCGTCGGATTGAACCCGAGCGTGACGCGGGCCGCCCATAGGTCGCGGTCGTCGGCGTCGTTGCCGGTGTAGGTGTTCTTGCCGTAGCCATCGCGCTTCAGCATGGTGCCCGCGACGCGCAGGGCGAACATGTCGCCCAGCGGCATGTTGATCATGCCGCGCACCTTGCGGGTGTTGTAGTTGCCGACTTCGCCGCGGATCATCGCCTCGAAGTGGTCGACCGGCTTGGCGGTGATCACGTTGACCACGCCGCCGGTGGCGTTACGGCCGTAGAGGGTGCCTTGCGGGCCCCGAAGCACTTCGACCCGCTCCACGTCGTAGAATTCGGATTCGAAGAGGTTGTTGGCCGTCATCGGCGCGTTGTTCAGGTGGATGCCGGTGCCGGCGTCACCCGACGCGGCCACGAGCTTCGAGCCCACGCCCCGGATCTGGAAGTTGTATCCCGTGAAGTTCCCTTTGGAGAAGTTCACGTTCGGAATGGAGAGGACCAGGTTCGGGCCGCCGTCGATCTTGGCCTTCTCCAGGGTGTCCTGGCTGAAGG
>CAMLKO010000064.1 GCA_946480495.1 uncultured Caulobacteraceae bacterium | reverse complement strand
TTCATCGGCATCGGCGGCATCGGCATGAGCGGCATCGCCGAGATCATGCTGCGCATCGGCTACACGGTGCAGGGCTCGGACGCCAAGGCGTCGGCCAACACCGAGCGGCTGGAGAAGCTGGGCGCCAAGATCTTCATCGGCCACGACGCCTCCCACGTCGAAGGCGCCTCGGCCGTCGTCTATTCGACCGCGGTCAAGGCCGATAACCCGGAGATGGTCGCCGGCCGCGAACGGCGCCTGCCGCTGGTCCGCCGCGCCGAGATGCTGGCCGAGCTGATGCGGCTGCAGTTCTCGATCGCCGTCGGCGGCACCCACGGCAAGACGACGACGACCTCGATGGTGGCGCGGCTGCTCGACGCCGGCGGGCTCGATCCGACGGTGGTCAACGGCGGCATCATCAACGCCTACGGCACCAACGCCAAGGTGGGCGAGGGCGACTGGATCGTGGTCGAGGCCGACGAGAGCGACGGCACCTTCCTGAAGCTGAAGTCGACGGTGGCCGTGGTCACCAACATCGACCCCGAGCACCTCGACCACTACGGCGACTTCGAAGCGGTCAAGCGCGCCTTCCAGGACTTCGTCGAGAACATCCCCTTCTACGGTTTCGCCGCCATCTGCCTCGACCATCCCGAGGTGCAGGCCATGGCCGCCCGCGTCGAGAACCGGCGGCTGATCACCTACGGCATCAACCCGCAGGCCGAGGTCCGCGCCGCCGCCGTCGAGATGGGCCCGGACGGCGCCACCTTCGACGTCTGCATCCAGCCGCGTGACGGTGAGGCGGTGACCATGCGGGCCCTGCGCCTGCCGATGGCCGGCTGGCACAACGTCTCCAATGCGCTGGCCGCCATCACCGTGGCCCGCGAGTTGGGCGTCAGCGAAGACGACATCCGCGAGGGGCTTGCCACCTTCGAGGGCGTCAAGCGCCGCTTCACCACCACCGGCACGGTCAACGGCGTGCGCGTCGTCGACGACTACGGCCACCACCCGGTCGAGATCGCCGCCGTGCTGCGCGCCGCCCGCCAGGTCTCCAAGGGCAAGGTGATCGCCGTCGTTCAGCCGCACCGCTACACCCGCCTGCGCGACCTGTTCGCCGACTTCTCCAGCTGCTTCAACGACGCCGACACGGTGATCGTCGCCGACGTCTATTCGGCCGGCGAGCAGCCCATCGAAGGCGTCAGCAAGGACGCCCTGGTCGAAGGCCTGCGCCGCTACGGCCACCGCCGGGCGATCCCGCTGGAAGGGCCCGATGCGCTGGCCGGCCTGATCGCGCAGGAGTCGGCGAAGGGCGACCTCGTCGTCTGCCTCGGCGCCGGCGACATCACCAGCTGGGCCTACGCGCTCCCCGGCCAGCTGGAGGCGCTGGCCAAGTGAGCTGGACGGACCAACTGCCGCAAGTCCGCGGCAAGCTGATGAAGGGCGAGCCGCTCGGCCCCTTCACCTGGTTTCGCGTCGGCGGCCCGGCCGATGTGGTCTTCATGCCCGAGGACGAGGACGACCTCGCCGCCTTCCTGAAAAGCCTTCCCAAGGACGTGCCCGTGACGGCGCTCGGCGTCGGCTCCAACACCCTCGTCCGCGACGGCGGCGTCGAGGGCGTGGTCATCCGGCTGGGCCGCGGCTTCAACCAGGTCGAGGTCCTGGGCCCCACCGCCATCAAGGCAGGCTCCGCCGTGCCCGACGCCATCCTCGCCCGCAAGGCCGCCGAAGCCGGCATCGCGGGCCTGGAGTTCTACGCCGGCATCCCCGGCACGGTCGGCGGCGCGGCGGTGATGAACGCCGGATGCTATGGCTCGGAGACCGTGAAGGTGCTGACCCACGCCACGGTTATGGACCGCGACGGCCAGGTGAAGCGGCTGGCCAACGCCGACCTCCACTACACCTACCGGCATTCGGCGCTGCAGGGCGCCGACCTGATCGTCCTTTCCGCCGAGTTCGAGGGGACGCCCGGCGATCCGGAAGCGATCAAGGCCCGCATGGCCGAGATCACCGAGCGCCGCGAAACCACCCAGCCGATCCGCGAGAAGACCGGCGGCTCGACCTTCAAGAACCCGCAAGGCCATTCCTCCTGGAAACTCGTCGACGAGGCCGGCTGGCGCGGCAAGCCGTTCGGTGGGGCGATGTTCTCGCCGCTGCACGCCAACTTCCTGATCAACACCGGCGAAGCCACCGCCGCCGACCTCGAAGGCCTCGGCGAAGCGGTGCGTGCGGATGTGAAGCAGAAGTTCGGCGTCGAGCTCGACTGGGAAATCAAGCGCATCGGACGGCCCGCATGACCAGCCTCGCAGGCAAGCACGTCGCCGTCCTGATGGGCGGCCTGTCGCCCGAGCGCGAGGTTAGCCTCGTCTCCGGCGCGGCCTGCGCGGACGCCCTGGAGCGGCTGGGCGCAAAGGTCTCCCGCGTCGACGCCGGGCGCGACATCGCCGCCGTGCTCGCGAACCTCAAACCCGACGTCTGCTTCAACGCCCTGCACGGCGAATGGGGCGAGGACGGCTGCGTGCAGGGCGTCCTCGAAACGCTCGGCCTGCCCTACACCCACTCCGGCGTGCTGGCCTCGGCGCTCGCCATGGACAAGGCCAAGGCGAAAGCGGTTCTGGCGGCCGCCGGCGTCGTCGTTCCCGGCGGCGGCCTCTACAACCGCCACGAGGCGGCGCGCGAGCACGTGATGGCGCCGCCCTATGTCGTCAAACCCAACGCCCAGGGGTCGTCCGTCGGCGTCTTCCTCGTCTTCGAGGGCGCCAACACCCCGCCGCAAGAACTCAGCCAGCCCGGCTGGACCTTCGGCGAGGAGGTGATGATCGAGCCCTACATCGCCGGCAAGGAGCTGGCCGTCGCCGTCATGGGCGACCGGGCGCTCACCGTCACCGAGATCGTCCCGCGCACCGGCTTTTACGACTACGACGCCAAGTATGCGGACGGCGGTTCAAGCCACGTCGTCCCCGCCGATATGCCGGCTGCGGCGTTCGACCGCGCTCTTGGGATGGCGCAAGCAGCCCATGCCGCTCTTGGTTGCCAAGGGGTGACCAGATCGGACTTTCGTTATGACGACATTAACGACCTTCTGGTCCTTCTGGAGGTGAATACGCAACCCGGCATGACGCCGACTTCGCTCGTCCCAGAGCAGGCGGCCCATACCGGTGTTTCGTTCGATCGACTGGTGCTTTGGATCACGGAGGATGCGTATGCCCGCGGCGGTGCGGGGGGCGCGGCGGGCTGACGCCAAACCTCGGGCAAACATAGCCGCCGCTCCGGCGCGGGGGCGCTCGTCCGCCCGGCCAGCGGGCAAGCCCGGACCCGCGCGCGCCGGAGGCATCTCTCCAAAGCTGGCGCTGTTCGTCGCCGCCGTCGTGCTCGTGGGCGGCGTCGCCGTCACGCTCGCCACCGGCCATCGCGGCGAGCGCCTCGTGACCGGCGCCCAGCAGACCGTCTACAACCAGTTCGCCGCCGCCGGCTTCAAGCTGCGCAAGGTGCATGTGCAGGGCGCCTCGGCGATGGCGCAGGCCGATGTGCTCAAGGCCGCCGGCCTCTTCCGCGACCAGCCGCTGATCGGCATGGACCTCGCCGCCGTCAAGGCCAACGTCGAGAAGGTCGGCTGGGTAAAGGAGGCGCGGGTCATCCGCCTCTTGCCCGACACCCTGGTCATCGCCGTGACCGAGCGCGACGCCCAGGCCGTGTGGCAGCACGCCGGGCGCAGCTTCGTCGTCGACCGCAAGGGCGCCATCATCCCCGAAGCCGACCCGATGAAGTTCCCCGACCTGCCGCTGATCGTCGGCGAGGGCGCCAACACCGCCGTCGCGGCCCTCATGCCGGAGATCCAGCAGCGCCCGCGCCTTCGCGAGCGGATCGAGGCGCTGGTGCGCGTCGACGAGCGCCGCTGGGACCTGCGGCTGAAGGACGGTTCCATCATCCAGCTGCCGGCCATGAACGAAGGCCAGGCGCTGATGCAGCTCGACCAGCTCGACGCGCGCCAGCGGCTGCTGGACCTGGGTTTTGAGCGGGTCGACCTGCGCGACCCGGAAATGATCGCCGTGCGGCCGAGGGCTGCGGCGCCGGCGCCGGAACAACCAGTCGCGGGAGGAGCCTGATGGGCTCCAGGGCTAGGGGACGACATGTCGCGTATTGAAGATCGCAGAGAAGCACGGGACGGCCTCAAGGCGTTGGCCGGCCGCGCGCCCGTGATCGCCGCGGTCGATCTTGGCGCGTCCAAGGTCGCCTGCTTCGTCATGCGGCCCGAAGGGGTCAAGCGCGAGGAGCGGACGCTGACCACCGCCGGCGTCGGCTACGTCGCCTCGCGCGGCATCAAGGGCGGCGCGATCGTCAACATGGACGAGGCCGCCCAGGCCATCGCCCAGGCCGTCGAGCGCGCCGAGACCGTCGCCAACGTCTCCGTCCAGGCCGTCACCGTCGCGGCCTCCGGCGGCCAGCTCGCCAGCCACCGCGTGAAGTCGCAGGTGTCGCTGGGCGCCCGCCCGATCTCCGACAACGACTGCACCCGCGCCATTTCCGCCGCGCTCAACCAGGTCCGCCTGCCGGGCCGCAAGCCGATCCACCTGCTGCCGGTCGCCTGGTACGTCGACGGCCAGGGCGGCGTGCGCGACCCGCGCTCCATGTTCGGCCGCTCGCTCGGGCTCGAGCTGATCGTCGTCTCGATCAGCGAAAACGTTTTCCAGACGCTCGGCCACTGCATCGAGCGCGCCCACCTGCAGTTCGAAGGCGTGGTCGCCGCGCCCTTCGCCTCGGCGCTGGCGGCGCTTGAGGAAGACGAGATGGATCTCGGCGCGCTCTGCATCGACATGGGCGGCGGCTCGACCTCGGCGGCCGTGTTCGCCGGCGGCTCGCTGGTGCACGTGGATTCGCTGCCCGTCGGCGGCCACCACGTCACCGCCGACATCGCGCGCGGGCTTTCGACCACCATCGCCGGCGCCGAGCGCATCAAGACCCTGCACGGCTCGGCCATCGCCTCGGCCAACGAGGACCGCGAGATGATCGAGGCGCCGCCGCGCGGCGACGATCCCGGCGCGGGCCCGGTCGTGGCGCCCCGCTCCATGCTGAAGGGCATCATCGCCCCGCGCGTCGAGGAGACCCTCGAACTGCTGCGCGAGCGCCTGCGCGCCTCCGGCGCTCCGGTCGAGCCCGGCGCCGGCATCGTGCTGACCGGCGGCGCGAGCCAGCTGCAGGGCGTGCGCGAGGTCGCCGTGCGCGTCTTCGACCGCCCCGTGCGCCTGGGCCGTCCCCGCCGCGTCCCCCACCTGGCCGACGCAGCTTCGGGCCCCGCCTTCTGCGCCGCCGCCGGCATCCTGCACCGGGCCGCTTTCGGGCCCCGCGAAGCCGTTTCGTCCAAGATTTTGGCCGGCGCGCGCGTGCGCCGCGAACCGCTCGACCCCCGCGCCAACGCCCTCGTCAAGGCCGCTTCCTGGCTGAGGGACAATCTTTAACAGTGTTGTTGGCTCGCGCGGCGACCGATTCGACTTGCCCGTTTTCGCGAAACCTTTGCCTTAAAAGCAAAAAAACTCCGTTCAACACGCCCCCAAACGCCCGACTCAGACTATCGAGTTAACCGCCAGTTAACGATGGTGGCGGTCTAGTTAACCCTGTCGCCGACTGGCGATTCGGCGAGGCGGATTCGCCGGTGTGGGCAAGGTTCGGGCTACGCGGGGTCCTCATGAGCGGTTTCAAGTTTCTTCCTCCCCAGACGACGGAGCTGAAGCCTCGTATCGTCGTGTTCGGCGTCGGCGGAGCCGGGGGCAACGCGGTCAACAACATGATCGAGGCGGGCCTGGAGGGCGTGGAGTTCGTGGTTGCGAACACCGACGCCCAGCAGCTGGCCTTCTCCAAGACCGACCGCCGCATCCAGCTCGGCGTCCAGGTGACGCAGGGCCTCGGCGCCGGCGCCCACCCCGAAGTCGGCATGAGCGCCGCTGAAGAGTCGACGCCCGAGATCGGCGAGCACCTCGACGGCGCCCACATGGTCTTCATCACCGCCGGCATGGGCGGCGGCACCGGCACCGGAGCCGCCCCGATCATCGCCAAGTGCGCCCGCGAGCGCGGCATCCTGACCGTCGGCGTGGTCACCAAGCCCTTCCACTTCGAAGGCCGCCACCGCATGCGGCTGGCCGACGCCGGGATCGCCGAGCTGCAGCGCTACGTCGACACCTTGATCGTCATCCCCAACCAGAACCTGTTCCGCGTCGCCAACGAGCGCACCACCTTCGCCGA
>CAMLKO010000063.1 GCA_946480495.1 uncultured Caulobacteraceae bacterium | reverse complement strand
CCGCCGTACCGAAGCCGCGCGTGGTGCCGGCGGGCGTGCCGACCCGGATGCCCGAGGTGGTGGCCGGCGGCAGCGGGTCGAAGGGGATGCCGTTCTTGTTGCAGGTGATGTGGGCCCGCTCCAGCGAGGCTTCCGCCGCCTTGCCGGTGACGCCCTTCGGCTGCAGGTCGACCAGCATCACGTGGCTGTCGGTGCCGCCCGAGACGATGTTCAAGCCCGCCTTCACCAGCGCCTCGGACAGCGCCTTGGCGTTCTCGATGATCCGCTGGGCGTAGACCTTGAACTCCGGCTGCAGCGCCTCGCCGAACGCCACGGCCTTGGCGGCGATGACGTGCTCCAGCGGGCCGCCCTGCAGGCCGGGGAAAACCGCCGAGTTGATCTTCTTGCCGAGCTCCGGATCGTTCGACAGCACCATGCCGCCGCGCGGACCGCGCAGCGTCTTGTGGGTGGTGGTGGTGACGACGTGGGCGTGCGGCAGCGGGCTCGGGTATTCGCCGGCCGCGACCAGACCCGCGAAGTGGGCCATGTCGACCATCAGGTAGGCGCCGATGCTGTCGGCGATCTCGCGGAACTTCGCGAAGTCGATGACGCGGCCATAGGCCGAGCCGCCGGCGATGATCAGCTTCGGCTTCTCGGCCTGGGCGACCTCGGCGACCATGTCGTAGTCGATCAGCTGGTCCTGCTTGCGCACCGTATAGGCGACGGGGCGGAACCACTTGCCGGACTGGTTGGCGGGGCTGCCGTGGGTCAGGTGGCCGCCGGCGGCGAGGTCCATACCCATGAAGGTGTCGCCGGGCTTCAGCAGCGCCATGAACACCGCCTGGTTGGCCTGCGCGCCCGAGTGCGGCTGGACGTTGGCGAATTGGCAGTTGAACAGTTTCTTCGCCCGCTCGATGGCCAGCGTCTCGATGACGTCGATGTATTCGCACCCGCCGTAGTAGCGCCGGCCCGGATAGCCCTCGGCGTACTTGTTGGTGAGGATCGAGCCCTGCGCCTCCAGCACCGCGCGGGAGACGATGTTCTCCGAGGCGATCAGTTCGATCTGATCGCGCTGGCGCTTCATCTCATGCTCGATGGCGTCGAAGATTTCCCGGTCGGCGGCGGCGAGGTCGGCGCCGAAGAACCTGGCGGGGACGGGCGTCGAGGCGGGAGCGTTCATGGAGAATCCTCTGTCGGGCGTGGGGTCTGTTTAACTCTGTGCGCGTCCGGATCAAACCGCCCGCTGCAACCTTCCGTACAGCCAGTGCATTGACCCCTTCGCCCAACCCGCACCTGCCGGGTCGGACATGAGGGACACTGCAGGGCAAAGGGGTTCCGGGGTGATTGACACCATAAGCGATGAAGTCGGAACCGGCTCCACCCAGGAGACCGATATTCTTGTCTATGTCGCGGACATCGTCGCGGCGTTCGTGAGCCAGAATTCGATCCCGCTGGAGCAGATTCCCGACGTGGTCCGATCGGTTCATCAGACCCTGACGGGCCTGCAGAGCGGCGCGGGACTGGCGGCCCCGGCGGAAAAGCAGAAGCCGGCGGTGCCGATCGGCCGTTCGGTCCAGAACGACTACATTGTCTGCCTGGAGGACGGCGCGAAGCTGAAGATGCTGAAGCGCTACCTGCGCTCGCGCTACAGCCTGAGCCCCGAGGAATACCGCCGCAAATGGGGCCTGGCGCCCGATTACCCGATGGTCGCCCCGGCCTATGCGGCGCGGCGCTCGGAATTCGCCAAGCAGATCGGGCTGGGTAAGGGCGTGCGGCGTAAGTGAACTAGGCAGCCACCCCGCCCAGACGGGCGATGTTGCACTTGGCCCAGAGACCTTCCATCGCCGCCACGAGATCGCGCATCATCGCGTCCGTATGGAACGGCGTCGGCGTGAACCGCAGGCGCTCTGTGCCCCGCGGTACGGTCGGATAGTTGATCGGCTGCACGTAGATGCCGTGGTCGGACAGCAGCATGTCCGAGACCATCTTGCAGTGGACCGGATCGCCGACCAGCACCGGCACGATGTGGCTGACCGACGGCATCACCGGCAGGCCGGCGTCGCGGAACATGGCCTTCAGGGTCGCCGCGCGCTCCTGATGGTGCTCGCGGACCTCGTTGTGCTGCTTCAGCCAGCGCACGGAGGCGGCGGCTCCGGCCGTCAGCGCCGGCGGCAGCGAGGTCGTGAAGATGAAGCCCGACGCATAGGAGCGGATCGCGTCGACGATCACCGCGTCGGCGGCGATGTAGCCGCCCATGACGCCGAACGCCTTGCCGAGCGTGCCTTCGATGATGTCGATGTCGGCCATGACGCCGTCGCGCTCGGCGACGCCGCCGCCGCGATGGCCGTAGAGGCCGACGGCGTGGACTTCGTCGAGGTAGGTCAGCGCGCCGTACTTCCTGGCCAGTGCGATGGTGCCGGCGATGTCGGCGATGTCGCCGTCCATCGAATAGACGCTCTCGAAGGCGACCAGCTTGGGCGCATCGGCCGGGGCGGCGGCCAGCAGTTCCTCGAGATGCTCAAGGTCGTCGTGGCGGAAGATGTGGCGCGGGCCGCCGCCGTGGCGGATGCCCTCGATCATCGAGGCGTGGTTCAGGGCGTCGGAGAAGACGATCAGCCCGGGCAGGATCCTGTAGAGCGTCGAGAGCGCCGCCTCGTTGGCCACGTAGCCCGAGGTGAACAGCAGCGCGGCTTCCTTGCCGTGCAGGTCGGCCAGTTCGGCTTCCAGCTCCACGTGATGGTGGGTGGTGCCGGAGATGTTGCGGGTGCCGCCCGAGCCCGAGCCGTTGGCGTCGATGGCGGCCTTCATGGCCTCGATGACGACGGGGTTCTGGCCCTGGCCCAGGTAGTCGTTGGAGCACCAGACGATGACGTCCTTGGCCGAGCCGTCGTCGCGCGTCCAGGTGGCGCGCGGGAAGTCGCCGCGGTGACGCTTCAGATCGGCGAACACGCGGTAGCGGCCCTCGGACCGGACCTGCTGGACGGCGTTGTGGAATGCGGCCTTGTAATCCATCGCGACAACTCGGTCTGATCTGGCGCGGGGGCGCTTCTCGACCGTCCCCTTCCCGCGGGGCTTTTCGCACCGCGAGGCTTGCCTGTCCATATAGGGGAAATCCCCTAATTCTGCTGCATTCCCTTTCCTGAAAAGGCTTTCAGGATAGCTCGGCCAGCTTTCCGCGCATGAGTTGCAGGACGGCGGAGAAGTCCTTGCCGCCATAGCCCAGCCCGTCGAACAGGGCGTAGAGCGCCTCGGCCGACGCCCCCATCGGCGTCGTGGCCCCGGCCCGGGCGGCCGCTTCCTGCGCCAGCTTCAGGTCCTTCAGCATCAGCGCGGTGAGGAATCCGCCCTCGTAGCCGCGGTTGGAGGGCGCGGCTTCGACCTGTCCCGGCCATGGGCTGTAGGTGGTCAGCGACCAGCACTGGCCCGACGACTTCGACGCGATCTCGAAGAAGCGGTCGGGCTCCAGCCCCAGCTTCTCGGCCAGCGCGAAGGCTTCGCAGACGCCCAGCATCGAGATGCCGAGCACCATGTTGTTGCAGATCTTGGCCGCCTGCCCTGCCCCCGACTCGCCGGCCCGGAAGACGGCGCGGGCCATCGGCTGCAGCGCCTGTTCGAAGGCCGGAAAGTCGGCCTCTCCGCAGCCGACCATGAAGGCGAGCGTGCCCGCGTCGGCCGCCATGATCCCCCCGCTGACCGGGGCGTCGGCGAACCTGAAGCCCTGTTCGGCGGCCTGTTTCGCCACCGCACGGGCGCTGTCGACGTCGATGGTCGAGCAGTCGATCAGCAGCGCCGACTTCGGCGCGTTGGGAAACACCTGCTCGGCGAAGACCTGGCGCACGTGCTGGCCGGCGGGAAGCATGGTGATGACCACCTCTGCCCCGCGCACCGCCTCGGCGGCGGAGCCCGCCGCCCTGCAACCGTTGGATACCGCCTTGTCGAGCGACGCCTGGACCAGATCGAACGCGACCACCTCATGCCCGGCCTTGACCTGATTGGCGGCCATGCCGCCGCCCATGTGGCCAACGCCGATAAACGCGACATTGGCCATCAGCGCGCGCCGCGCGGCTTGCGGAACTTGTAGATGAACTGGTCGGTCCGGCCGCGGATCGAGGGGTCGAACACGGCGAGCTTGTGGGTGTCGGCGGGGTTGCGCAGGATCGAGCTCTCGCCCTCGAAGATGAAGCCGGCGGCCTCGACCTCCTGGCGCACCACGGTCGGGTCGATGCGGTGCAGGTTGTTCACGTCCTGGATGCCGCGCCCCACGTCGTCGGCGTGGTCGAGGACGATGTAGGTTCCGCCCGGCTTCAGCGCCCTGAAGATCGCCTTGTTCATGGCCGCCACGTCGACCGGGCCCATGAAGTCGGCGTGCATGTCGTGGTAGTTCTGGGAGGTCCAGACCATGTCCAGCTTCTCGGGCGTCGAGAAGGCCGGCAGACGGCGCACGATCATGCTGACGTTCTTGTAGTGCGGATCGTCGGCGATGGCCTTCACCGCCGGGTCGCGCTTGGCGAGCTTGGTCAGCTCGTCCGGCACATAGGCATAGACGTGGCCCGACGGGCCGACGGCGACCGAGAAGATGCGGGTGAAGTAACCGCCGCCCGGCACCACGTCGGCGACCTTCATGCCGGGGGTGAGACCGGCGAAGACCAGCGATTCGGCGGGCTTGCGGTCGGCGTCGCGGGCGCGGTCGGCCTCGGGGCGGGCCGGATCGTTCACGGCCGCGGCCAGGAAGCCCGGGATGACGTTTCGCGGCGGCGGCGGAACCAGGGTGGCGCAGGCGCCGAGCGCCAGGACAGCCAGCATGGGGACTATTGAACGACCGCGCATCTTCTTCCTCTCCTCAACAGCCCCCCGATAACCCTACCCCCAAAACCAAGGCTAAGTCAGCGGCGACCATTCCTCGTCCGCGGGAAGCGGAGCGAAGATATCCTCCAGCACAGCTTCAGTGACTCCTTCAAGCGTCGCCGGGTTCCACTTCGGAGCATTGTCCTTGTCGACGATCACCGCGCGCACGCCTTCCAGGAAGTCGGGGCGTTGAACGACGCGGGCGCCGATGCGGTATTCCATCCGCATGTGCTGGGCGAAGTCGCGGGCGTGCGCGCCCAGCTGCAGCTGGCGGAAGGCGACCTTCAGCGTCTGGGGCGACTTGGTCTTCAGCGTCTCGAGCTGGGCCGTCGCCCAGTCGCCGCCGTCGGCCTCCAGCGCCTCGAAGATGCTCTCGACGGAGTGGCCGGCGAACAGGCGGTCGATGTCGTCGCGGTGCGCGGCGATCGGCGCCTGGCCCGGATCGGCGTCGGTGCGGGCGAGGATGGTCTCGATGTTGGCCGGATCGGCGACGATGGCGGCCTTCACGGCCTCCAGGTTCTCGCTCTTCTCGAAGTCGGTCGCGATCCCCAGCGTCAGGCAGTCCGCCGCCTTGATCCGCGCGCCGGTCAGCGCCAGCCACAGCCCCGTCTTGCCCGGCAGCCGCGGCAGGTGCCAGCCGCCGCCGACGTCAGGGAACAGGCCGATGCCCGTCTCCGGCATGGCGAAGGTGGTCCGCTCGGTGGCGATCCGGAACCGGGCGGGCATGGACACGCCCACGCCGCCGCCCATGGTCACGCCGTCCATCACCGCCACGACGGGCTTCGGATAGACAAACAGCAGGTGGTTCAGCTGGTACTCGGTGAAGAAGAACTCCCGCGCGGCGGCCCCGTCCCCTGCCCCGCTCTCGGCCAGCATCCGGATGTCGCCCCCGGCGCAGAAGCCGCGCTCGCCCGAGTGGTCGATCAGCACCGCCTCGACGCCGGGGTCGCCCCACCAGCCTTCCAGCGCGCGGATCATCGTCCGGCACATCGCCGTGGTCAGCGCATGCAGCGCGGCGGGCCGGTTCAGGGTCAGACGCCCGACCTTGCCCTCGACGCGGCAGAGCACCTCGTCGGTCATTGCCGGAACATCTCCCGGGCGATGATGACGCGCATGATCTCGTTGGTGCCTTCGAGGATCTGGTGGACGCGCAGGTCGCGGACGATGCGCTCCAGCGGATAGTCCTTCAGGTAGCCGTAGCCGCCGTGCAGCTGCAGCGCCTCGTTGGCGACGGTGAACCCCGCGTCGGTCGCGAACCGCTTGGCCATGGCGCACAGCTTGGTGGCTTCCGGGTCGCGCTTGTCGAGCGCATCGGCGGCGCGGCGGACCATCAGGCGGGCGGCGTCGAGCTCGGTCGCCATGTCGGCGATCTTGAACTGCAGCGCCTGGAAGTCCTTCAGCGGCCGGCCGAACTGGTTGCGGGTCTCCATGTAGGCCTTGGCGGTATCGAGCGCGAAACCGGCGCCGCCCAGCGAGCAGGAGGCGATGTTCAGCCGCCCGCCGTCGAGGCCCATCATGGCGAA
>CAMLKO010000062.1 GCA_946480495.1 uncultured Caulobacteraceae bacterium | reverse complement strand
ACAAGAACCAGCTTGGCCGCGTCAGCCAGAACTGGCCCTTCCCGCTGGTCGACTACTGGAACGCGACGCTGGCGCCCAACCCGACGGACTTCATCCTGGAAGGCGCCTCGACCGCCGAACGGGTCGCCGAACCGGCCTAGAAGCTCACGCGGAGAGCCGTCTGCAGGACGTTCTGGTCCTGCTGCGCCGCTTCGCCGGCCAGGGCCCGCGACGGGCGCTTGCTTGCGATATGCTGCGCCTCGACCAGCAGGTCCAGGTGCGAGGCGACGGGATGGCGCCAGGCGGCGGCGGCGGCCCAGCCGTCCTCTTCGTTGTTGTCGATCGTCTGCCAGCTGTGGTCGTTGACCTCGAACCAGTCGAGGCGGCCGGTCAGCGTCTCGTCGGCCAGCCGGCGCGAGGCCAGCAGATAGGCCGAGCGGAAGCCCACGTCGGCCCAGATCTGCGGCGTGCGGAAGCCCATCAGGGTGCGCCCGCTCATCGCCTGGGCCAGCACCCGCGTGCGCTCGTCCGGCCGCCAGACCATGCCGACGTTCAGGAAGTGCGTCTCCCAGGCCCACTGGTGGTCGCTGACCGAGGTGCGGTCGCCGACGTTGTCGTAGTAGGTCGCGTTGAAGCTGACCGGCGCGGGCGGGCGCCACTCCAGCCGGCCGTAGTAGCCCGCGCGGCGGTCGAGCTCGTAGATCGGGTAGGTGTCCTCGTCCTGCTTGTTCTGCATGAACGGCGACAGCGGCGGGAGTGCGTACTCGGTGCCGTAGCCCGTGCGCACCCCATCCAGAGCCCAGCCCCGAAAGGTCAGCAGGGTGCCCGAGGTGTCGTTCCAGCCGAACACGGCGGCGGTCGCGGCGATCTCGTGTTCGCCGAAGCTGCGTTCGAAGGTGGCCTCCAGCCCGGCGACCTTCACCTCCTCGCCGATCCAGGTGTTGATGGCCGAGGCGCTCAGCGTATCGGGCGTGGTCCAGCCCGCGCCGGTGTGTTCCAGCGAGACCGGCGGGTAGAAGAAGCCGGCGCGGGCGGAGAAGCGGCCGGCCGCCATCGGGGGCGCCCTGAACTTCAGATAGGCCTCGTCGAGGTCCAGCGCGGGCGAGACGTCCGGCTGGTACTGCAGGCTGGCGACCGCGCTCGTGGAGAAGCCCAGCGGCGCGCGCCATTCCAGCACCGCCTGGCTCAGGCCGAAGTCGGTCCTGCCCGCCTTGCCGAAACCGCCCTCGAGCCAGCTCTTCTCGCCGTCGGACGTCCCCAGCCTCAGGTCGGCCAGGCCATGCAGCGACTGCGCGTGCGCCTGACCGGCCAGCGCGAGCGACAGCATGAGGGCGGCGAGAGCGCGCACGTCAGTACATGCCTCCGCGCATCGGCGGGGCGTGGACGTCGGCGACGACCTTCATCGTGATCGCGGCCGCCGGAAGGGTCGTCTGGCGGACCAGGTCGCGGCCGCCCTTGATGTAGGGGTGCCAGACCTCGACGGTCGCGGGTCCCGCGGGCGCATCGTGGATCACCACGGCGCCGCGCGCGTCGGTCTTGCCGGCCCAGGGGGTGTCCACCACCCGGATGAAGGCGGTCATGTTGTCGTGGATGTTGCAGCCCAGCGCGACGATGCCCGCCTTGTCGAACTTCACCGTGCGGGTTTCGTCGTGGCTGTAGAGCTTCAGCTCGAAGGTCTTGGCCGGGGAGAAGGAATAGACGTGGTGGCGGAAGGGGTCGCGATTGGGGAAGGAGACCGCCGCGCCGACCGGAACGATCAGCACGAACGGGTCGAACTGCATGTCCTTCTGGGTCATCACATAGGGCCAGGCGAAGTGGATCGGCCCGTGGGCGCCGCCGCGCGGATGGATCGTGACGACCGCGTCCTTCACCGGCCGGCCGGCCGCGTTGGTAACCATGACCGTAAAATCGCCGGCCGCCGCGGGCGTGGCGATCGAGAGGGCGGCGAGGATTACGGCCAGGATACGCATGGCCGACATGCTTAACCGCGCCGGATGAAGCGGGCGTAAATCGTCAGGAGACGGCGCGCACGGGCCCCGGGCGGAGGGACAGCGCCCTTTCCATCTCTCCGAACAGGACGACGGCCTGCAGCGGCTTGGCCACCACCGCGTCCATGCCGGCGGCCAGGTATTCGCGCACCTGGTGGGTCATGACGTTGGCGGTCACCGCCAGGACCGGGGTGCGCGGCAGGCCCTTCTCGGTCTCCAGCTGGCGGATCGCCTGGGTGGCGTCGACGCCGTTCAGCTCCGGCATCTGGATGTCCATCAGCACGATGTCGAAGGCCGATTGCTCGAAGGCCTCCACCGCCTTGCGGCCGTTGTCGACCATGGTGACGTCGGCCTCCAGCGGCGTGAGCAGGGCCGAGAGGATCATCTGGTTGGTGAGGTTGTCCTCGGCGGCGAGGACCCGCAGCGCATGGCGGCTTTCCTGCACGCCCATGGCGGCGTCGGAGGCGGTCACGCGCTCCAGCGGCAGTTCGAAGGCGAAGGTGGATCCGCGGCGAGGCTTGCTGTCGACCCGTAGGGTCCCGCCCATCAGCGCCACCAGCTCGCGGCAGATGGCCAGCCCCAGGCCCGTGCCGCCGAACCGGCGGGTGGTGGACTCGTCGCCCTGCGAGAACTTGTCGAACACCTCGGCCAGGCGTTCGCGAGGGATGCCGACGCCGGTGTCGGTGATGGCGAAGCAGGGGCCCGTCTTTCCCACCCTCACGGCAAGCTCGATCCGGCCCTTCTCGGTGAACTTCACCGCGTTGGAGGCGAGGTTGATCAGCACCTGACGCAGCCGCAGCGCATCGCCGCGCCACACGCCCTCGACCGCCGGCTCGATGCCGATGTCGAAGGCCAGCCCCTTTTCCCGCGCGAGGGTCACGAAGGGCTCGCAGGCCGTGGCGACGGTTTCGGCGAGGTCGAAGTCCTGGGCCTCGATCTCCAGGTGGCCGGCCTCGATCTTCGACAGGTCGAGGATGCTGTTGAGGATGGCGAGCAGCGCCTCGCCGGAATCCTGGATCACCCGCAGGCGGTTGCGCTGGGCGGCGTCGGTTTCCTCGCGGTTCATGACCTGGGTCATGCCGAGGATGCCGTTCAGGGGCGTCCTGATCTCGTGGCTCATGTTGGCCAGGAAGGCGCTCTTGGCGCGGCTGGCGCTTTCGGCGACGGCGCGGGCGCTCTCCAGCGCCTCCTCGCGCCGCGCGATCCCTTCGGCCATGCGGTTGAAGGTGAGGCCGAGCGCGGCGATCTCATCGACGCCGGTGACCTCCACGACGCCGAGTTCGCCCTGCTCCAGCCGCTCGGCGGCCTCGGTCAGGGCGGCGATCGGGCGGGTCACCTCGCGCGACAGCGACCAGCTCCCGGCCGCCACCAGCGCCAGTCCCGCCAGACCCAGCAGCAGCACCATGGCGAGCAGGCCCTGATAGGGCTCCAGCGCCTCGCTCAGCGGATAGCGCAGCAACAGCGCCGCGCG
This sequence comes from uncultured Caulobacteraceae bacterium, assembly GCA_946480495.1. Next base: position 2,932 of record CAMLKO010000062.1, on the reverse strand, counting down.
CTCGTCGCCCAGCGAGCGGAGGGGCCGCACGACCTCGACGAACGGCCCGACCTTGGCGGTGATGGGCTTGCCCGCCGCCCCGCTGCGGGCCAGCACCGCGGCGGCGTGCTTCAGCTCCGCGGGCGACACCTCGCCGGTGCCGCCGCGCCAGCCGCCGTCAGGCTCCTCGATCAGCAGTTGCGGCCTAAACGCGATCGGCGACAGACGCACGAGCGAGCGCATCTCCGTCCGGTCCAGCCGCGCGGCGAACACGACCCGGCCGATGGGGGTCGGCGCGAGGATCGGGGCGGAAACCGCCTGGTAGGCCGTGTCGCCCAGCACGAAGACGCCGGAGGCCGTGTCGCCCTCCGACAGCCGCTGGAGCGTCGCGGGGGCGAGCTTCTGGGAGGGCAGGCCGTCGGCGGCGATCACCGCGCCGCCTGGGCCAATGACGAAGGCGGCGTCGAGGCCCAGCCGCTGGCGCAGGCTGACCAGCGCCGACTGGATCGTGGGTCCGTCCTGCGTCGCGACGGCGGCGCGGAAGCCGAAGTCGCGGGCCAGGATCTCGGCGCCGGTCTGCAGCTGGGCGGTGCGCAGCTCCCAGACGCGGTCGAACACCACGGCGCTGGCGGCCAGTTCCTCGCGCACCACGCGCTCGGCGTTGCGCGCCACGGAGGTGTAGACGGCGGCCATGATGCCGACGAGGACGAGGATGAAGAGGCCGAGGTAGGCGGCCGCCAGCTTGGTGCGCAGGCGTCGAAAACGCGGCAGCTCCGCCATCAGGCGGGCCGCAAGTCCGCCCTTCTCCACTGAACCGTCGAAATTGTGCACGCCGATATCCCTCCGCGCGAGACGCGGCGGTAAAGCGCGCAAGTTGCGTTGGAAACGATAACGGCTGGTGAACGGGGGTTTAACGCCAGAAGTGAAAGGCGCTCCAGCCCGCGGCGATCGCGGGCTTGGATATGCCGAGCGCGCCGCACAGGTCGATCGCCGTCCCAAACAGCGCCTGGAACACCGCCGGCACGAAGAAGATCAGCAGGAAGAGCACGAGGAAGGCGCCGCGCTCCCAGCGCCGCAAGCCCCGCTGAACCGAAGGCGGCAGGAAGGGCCTCAGCACGCCATAGCCGTCCAGCCCCGGAACGGGCAGCAGGTTGAGGATCAGCGCCATCGCCTGCAGCAGGGCCAGCATCGCCATCGCCGCCGCCAGCGGATAAAGCCCCGCCGCCTGCGCCAGCGAAATCCCGCCGGCCAGCGCCAGCAGCACCACCAGGGTGCCCCCCGGACCCGCCAGCGAAGCCATCGAGCGGCCGAGCGGGCTGCGCATCAGGTCCTGACGCAGATAGACCGCCCCGCCCGGAAAACCGATGCCGCCCAGCAGCAGCGCCAGCAGCGGGATCACGATGGTCGTGGCCGGATCGCTGTATTTGAACGGATCGAGCGTCAGGTAACCCTTGGCTGCGACGCTGGTGTCGCCGGCCCGCCACGCGACGAAGGCGTGGCCGAACTCGTGGATGACGACGCTGGCGATCCAGCCCACCGCCACGAACAGGAAGACCAGCAGCCGCGAGGGCTGCGGCGACAGCACCAGCCCCGCGCCCAGCGCCACGAGGGCGCCGAACAGGATGAGCGCGTTGGGGCTGAGCGAGACACGCGCCTCGCCGGCTTGAGCGGCGTTCGTCAAATCATGGCCTCCCGACCCGTCCACCGTCGGCCTCGCCGCGAGGTTGTCAAGCGGGCGTCGGAACGCCGCAGGCCTTGATCGCTGTCAAGGAAGCGCCATCTGCGCCCTGTAAGCTCGGTTCAAGTTCCTCCCCCGTTTTGAGTCCCCCCGCAATGATTTCAGCACTGGCGAGCCTGCAGGCGTTCGGGCCGGCGGCGATCTTTCTCGGCTCCGGCCTTGAGGGCCAGACCGTGGCGATCGCCGGCGGGGTGATGGCGCGCATGGGGCTGATCCACTGGTCGCTGGCCGTGGCCGCCGCCTGTGCGGGCACGGCGGTGATGGACCAGCTGCTGTTCTTCCTGGGCCGCTACGGACGCTCGACCCGGCTGGTGTCGAAGATGGTGGCCAGGCCCGCCTTCGCCCGGGCCTCGGGCTTCATCGAGGCGCACCCGATCAGCTTTGTGATGAGCTTCCGCTTCGTCTTCGGCCTGCGCGCGGCGGGACCGGTGGTGGCCGGCCTGTCGGCGATGGGCATCGGGACCTACACCGCGCTGAACGTGGCGGCCGCCGCCGTTTGGGCCACGCTGTTCGCCGGCGGCGGGTTCGTCTTCGGCAATACGCTGCTGGCCTGGATCGAGCACCCGACGCTGCGCAGCGAACTGATCGCGGGCGGCATCGGCCTGGCGGTCGCGGTCGGGTTCGCGCTCATGACGCTGCGCCACGCGAGGGCGTTGCCTGCCGCCGCGGCAAGCGCCTAAACCGCAGGTCCATGGATACAAGCGCCCTTTTCGAACCCCTGACGTTCCGCCGCGGCCGGCCGATGAAGAACCGGTTCGCCGTGGCCCCGCTGACCAACCTGCAGAGCCCGGACAAGGGCCTGCTCTCCGAAGACGAGTTCAACTGGCTCGTCATGCGGGCCAAGGGCGGCTTTGGGCTGACCATGACTTGCGCCGCGCATGTGCAGGCGCAGGGCCAGGGCTTTCCCGGCCAGCTCGGCGTCTTTTCCGACGATCACCTGCCGGGGTTGACCCGGCTCGCCGCGGCCATCAAGACCGAAGGCAGCCTCGCCTTCACCCAGCTGCACCACGCGGGCATCCGCTCGTTCAAGGACATGGTCGGCCAGCCGCTTGGCCCCTCCGACGACGCCGAAACCGGCGCCCGCGCCATGACCGGCGCCGAGGTCGAGGAGTCCATCGAGGCCTATATCGCCGCCGCCGTCCGCTCGCAGAAGGCGGGCTTCGACGGCGTGGAGCTGCACGGCGCCCACGGCTATCTGATCGCCCAGTTCTTCAG
>CAMLKO010000061.1 GCA_946480495.1 uncultured Caulobacteraceae bacterium | reverse complement strand
GCTCCATCGGCTCGGCCGGCAGCGCCACCTTCGGCGTCGGCGGCAACTTCGACGTCGACTCCACGACGGTCAGTGGAGCCTACAGCGGAAGTTTCAACACGACGGTCGCCTATAACTAAGTGCTAACAAAGCGGCCGGTAATGTTAACGCGCCGCCGCGCAGTCACGCGCGCGCGATTGTTCGAGGCGCAGCTCCGGTCCCCATGGCGTACCTTCGTTTTCTTTCCCTTCTGACCTGCGCGGCCGTTGCGGCGGCCGCGCCGGCGTTCGCCGAAGGCTCGGCCAACGAAGCGCCGACGACCGCCAGCGCGGCGATTTCCGAGCGGGCGGGCATCCAGACCACGGGCCAGGTCATCTTCCAGGACATCGCGGTGGTGCCAAATGTCACCATTGCGCCGTCCATCGACTCGACCTCCAACTCGCAGATTACCGTTCTCGGCTCAGGGGGAGATGCTGTGTCGCTGGCTGTGCCCGAGGCCATCGACATGACCAATACCAACGGTGAGCAGACCCTCACCGTCGTGACCAACGCCGACGGCAGCTACGCCGTGCCGATCATGCAGGGCACGCTTTCGTCGGACGGGATGCTGAGCGTCGACGTGGGGGGAACGCTCCAGGTCGCCGCGGAGAAGCTGCAACCGGGGGAATACCGCGGCGTGCTCGTTGTGGTGGCCCAGTACAATTGATGGCGCGGATCCACTCCGCCAGGCCCGCTTCAGGGCCCCGAGAGAACAATCGATGAAGAAGACTGACGCATTGTCCCGCGCCAGAAAGGCCGCCGCAGCGCTCGCCGCCGCCGCCCTGGCCCTCGCCCCCGGCGCGCTGTTCGCGCAGGAGGACGCGCCCGCCCCGGCCGATCCGACGCCGGTGGCCAAGGTGGGCGCCAACCTCAACATCTCGCCCAAGCGGCTGACCTTCGACCGGGCGGGCAAGTCGGCGACGGTCTACATCTTCAACCAGGGCTCGACGCCCGCGGCCGTGGACATCGGCCTGATCGACCGGGTGATGGAGCCGAGCGGCCAGATCACGCCGGCCGACCAGGCCGCCACCAAGCCCGAGACCAAGCCGCTGGTCGACCGCCTGCAGTCGGCCAAGCCGATGCTGCTGGCCACGCCCCACCGCGCGGTGCTGGCGCCGGGCAAGGGCCAGACGATCCGCATCCGGGTCATGCCGGGCGCCGCCGAGCAGATGGCCCGGGGCGAGTACCGGACCCACCTGACCGTCACGACCATTCCCCCCAGGGACTTGGGCACCACCGCCGAGGAAGCGGCGGGCGTGAAACCCGGCGAGCTGAGCTTCACCGTCTACTCGGTGTTCGGCATCAGCATCCCGGTGATCGTGCGGCTGGGCGATCCGGATGTGCGCGCCGCCATCGAGAACCCGCATCTGGTCTGGGCCGACGTTCCCCAGCCCGACGGGAAACCGGCAAAACGAACGCCCGTGCTCGATTTCGACCTGGTCCGGCAGGGCGCCAGTTCCCTGTTCGGCAACGTCGAGGTGCGCGGGAAGGCGAAGGGCAAGGATCCGATCGGACTTGCGCGAGGCGTGGGGGTCTATACGGAAATAGATCGCCGTGCGATGCAAATCCCCCTGACTCGCGCGCCTCAAGCGGGCGAGGCGTTGGACATCACCTTCACGGACGACGACACGTCTCCTGGCCGCGTGCTCGCCCACAGTGACTTCACAGCGCCCTGATAGACGCATGAGGCTGATGGCCGCGGCCGCCGTCGTGGCGGTCAGCGGCCAAGCGGCGCTTGCGGCCGAACCGGCCGATGAGGCCCTGATCACGTCAGGGCCTATCGCGCATCTGCGCGACGACGATCTGCTGCTCTTCGCCGTCGATCTCGACGGCCTGACGCTGACCGACAGCATGGCGGCCTACGGGGATCCGAACGATCCCCTGCTGCCGATGGGCGAGCTGGCCCGGCTGCTGGACCTCAACATCACCGTCTCCCCGGGCGACCGGCGCATCACCGGCTCCATCGGCGAGGCGCAACGGCCGATCACCGTGGACCTGGCCAGCGGCGCGGTGCGGGTCGGCGGCCGGGACCTGACCATCAGCGGCCAGGACGTCGCGGTCACGCCGGGCGAAATCTACGTGCGCGCCTCGGTGGTGGCCAAGCTGCTGCCGGTGAAGATCGCGGCCGATCCGGAGGCCCTGACCCTCAAGCTGACCGCGCTGGAGAAGCTGCCGATCCAGTCGCGGCTCGAGCGGCTCGCCCGGCTGCGCGACCTGCGCCCCGACGTCGGCAGCGCCGACGACGCGCTGCACATCCCCAACCCCTACCGGATGTTCAGCCCGCCGGCGGTCGACGTGTCGATCTCGACGGCCCGCGACACCCGCCCGCCGACCGATCCGCGCCGTTACGACATCCGGATGGCCGGCGACCTCGCCCACATGGGCTTCCAGGGCTACATCGGCTCCGACGACAACGGCCAGCCGAACACCGCCCGCGTCCTGCTCGAGCGTCACGAGTTGAAGGGCGGGCTGCTGGGGCCGCTGAACGCCACCAGCTTCACCATCGGCGACACCTTCACGCCGGCGCTGGCGATCGGTCCGCGCAGCGTCGGCGGCCGGGGCTTCGCCTTCACCACCGCGCAGCTCGAACAGCAGAGCGTCTTCAACCGCATCGACCTGCGCGGCGAGCTGCCGCTGGGCTACGACGTCGAGCTCTACGTCAACGACGTGCTGCGCAGCGGCCAGCGCACGCCGGTGGAGGGGCGCTACGAGTTCCTGGGCGTGCCGCTGGTCCGCGGCGTCAACGTCATCCGCATCGTCATGTACGGCCCGCGCGGCGAACGCGAGGAACAGACGCGGGTGATCACCGTCGGCGGCGGCCAGCTGAAGCCGGGCCAGACGACCTTCGACTTCGGCGTCGTCCAGCAGGACCGCACGGTGGTGACCTTCCACAACAATGACGGCGTCCCGTCCTCGCCGGCCGGCGACGGCGGCTGGCGGGTGGTGGCCAACGCCGCGCGAGGGATCAGCGACGACCTGACGGTGCTGGCGGGCGCGGCCTACTATCCGGTCGACGACCGGACAAGGCGCGCCCTGCTGATGCTCGGAGCGCGGACGTCCTGGCGCGGCTTCTCGATCCAGGCCGACGTCGCCGGAGACGACCGCAATGGGCGGGCTGTCGCGCTGGGCGTGGCCGGGCAGCCCTGGGGCATCTCGATCGTCGCCCGGCATGCCGAATACAGCGGCGGCTTCATCGACGAGACCAACCCCGCGATGCAGGTCAGCCGCCCGCTCGACCGGCACAGCGAAATCACCATCGACACCAACGTCCACCCGGGCGGACGCAGCATCCCGCTGTCGATGCGCGCGCAGAGGGACCAGTACAGCGACGGCGCCGCCGCCCTGTTCGCCGCCGCCCGGGCGTCCACCGTGCTCGGCTCGGTGCTGGTCTCGGGCGGCCTCGACTATCGCCGCGACACCAGTCCCGACCTGCCGGCCCAGGAGCGGCTGACCGGCGTCTTGGCCGCCTCCACCTTCGCGGCCTACAAATGGCAGCTGCGCGGGGCGCTGGACTACGAAATCCTGCCCGAGGCGCGGGCCAGCGCGCTGACGCTGACCGCCGACCGGGCGCTGACCGAGCACACGGCGCTGCGCTTCGGACTTGGCCGCACCTTCGGTGACGACCCCACGACCTCCTTCCAGGCCGGGGCCATCTTCCGCCTGGCGCACGCCGACCTGGCGGTTTCCGGCGACTATTCGATGCCGGACGACAACTGGCGGATCGGCCTGCAGCTGGCCTTCGGCCTCGCCTTCGATCCGCTCGAGCATCATTACACCGTGACCCGTCCGGGACCGGCCAGCGGCGGCAGCGTGGCCTTCCAGGCGTTCGTCGACCGCAACGGCGACGGCGTCTACCAGCCGGGCGAGCCGCCGGTGGGCGGCGTGACGGTCTCGGGCGGCGAGCGGCCGGCGACCACCACCCTCAACGGCCAGGCCTTCGTGACCGGCATCGGCTCGGCGCCCGTCACCCGGGTGCAGGTCGACCTCGACGAGGTCGACAACCCCTACCTGCAGTCGCCGCCGCACTCGATCGAGTTCGAACCCCGCGCCGGCAACGTGCTGTTCATTCCCTATCCGCTGACCCCGACCGGCGAGGTCATGTTGCGGGTGATGTACCGGCAGGACGACGGCAAGCTGGTCGGCCTGTCGGCCGTGCAGCTGACGCTGACGCGCGAAAACGGGGGTGAACCGGTGCCCGGCTCGACGGAATTCGACGGCTCGGTGGACTTCGAAAGCCTGCCCGCCGGCACATACCGGCTGGACCTCGATCCCGACCAGGCGCGACGTTTGCATATGAAGCTTAAGAAGCCAGTCACCTTCACGGTGTCTCCTGAAGGCGGGTACCTGGCGGACATCAAGGCCGAAGTGGTCTTTGACAGGAGTACGGACCAGTGACCGACCGCAAAGCGTTTCCCGGGAGGCTGGTTGTCCGGGCGGCAATGGCCCTTGCGCTTGCCGCCTGCGCGGCCGGTCCGGCCGCCGCCTACAGCTTCACCGCTTCCGTCACCACCGCGCCCGACCTCGGCAAGGTCGTGGCCGCAAACACCGGCGTGACGACCTTCACCTTTTCTCCATCCAGCGGCACGGTCACTCAAAGCGGCAGCGCCACCCGCCTGACCAGCGGCACGGTGCGGGGGCTGATCCAGATCACCTGCACGGGCACCGGCAATACCTGCACCGGCGCGATCGCCCGGGTGCGGATCGGCTCGATCGGAACGCCGACAGGCAAGGCGGGCGCCCTCACCAACTTCACGGTCAGCATCGCGGGGGGCGGGACGATCTCGGGTGTGTCGGGCACGAATCCGGTCGACTTCACCCTCACCCAGACGGCCAAGCAGACCCAGCCAACCGTCTATTTCGGGGCAGACTTCCCCATCAACGGCAACGACGGGGGCGGCACGGCGGGGAACGCCACCTCGGGCTTCTATGTCTATGTCGCCAACTCCCCGACCGTCCCCACCACGGGCACTAGCGGCAACGCCATCGTCCTTGTCGACCGCCCGATCGCCTTCAGCGGCACGACGTTCATGGAGTTCGGGACGATCTACAACCCGACCAGCGGGACGAGCACCGTCACGCTGGATCCGACCCTCGCCAGCAACCCGGTCAGCGTCACCGGCAACGCCATCGCGGTCGGCAACCCGAGCCCGCAGCGGGCGACCTACACCGTCACCGGCGAGGGCGGGCAGACCTTCTCCACGACCATCGGCTCGCTCACCTTAAGCAACGGCACGGACTCGATCCCGGTCACCCTGACCAACTCGACGCTGCCGACCACGCTGAGTTTGTCGCCGGGCAGCCAGGGGACGGCGACCTTCTACGTGGGCGGGCACTTCGACATCACCCCGTCGACCCACGGGCACACCTACACCGGCAGCTACAACGTCACGGTCCAGTACAACTGACCTTGCCGTGAGCCGCGCAATCGGCGACAGCGCGGCCATGAGCGCGCTGCACGTCACCCGCCCCGCCGAGGGCGTCGTCCTCGTCGAGATCGACAACCCGCCCGCCAATGCGCTGGGCTCGGCCATGCGCGCCAGGATGGTCGCGCTGCTGGACGAGCTTGAAGCCGACACCTCGGTCCGCGCCGTGGTGCTGACCGGACGGGGCAAGACCTTCTGCACGGGCGACGACCTGCGCGAGGCCGCCGCCAACGGCCGGGTGACGCCGCAGGCGGTGGCGGACTTCAACGCCATGCTGGACCGGCTGGAGCGCTTCCGCGCGCCGGTGGTCGCGGCGGTGAACGGCCACTGCGTCGGCGGCGGGCTCGAGATCGCGCTCTGCTGCGACATCCGGCTGGCCTCGACGAAGGCCAGCTTCACGGCCGCCGGCGTCAATGTGGGCCTGATGGCCTCGGCCTGGCGGCTGCCGCGTATCCTCGGGGTGGCGAAGGCCAAGGTCATGCTGCTGACCGGACTGCCGGTGGATGCGCAGGGCGCGCTCGCCAACGGGCTGGTCACCGACGTCTACGAACCCGACGCGCTGCTGGACGCGGCCATGGCGTTGGCCGGCCGCATCGCCTCGCGCGCGCCGCTCTCCGTCGAGGCGACCAAGCGGGTCGCCAGCCGCGCCATCGACATGGACCCTCAAGCGGCCGCCGCCTCGAACGTTGAGGAGATCGCGATCCTCTCCGCCAGCGAAGACCACGCCGGCGCGGTGGCGGCCTTTGCCGAGCGGCGCGAGCCGGTCTTCCGCCGCCGCTAGCGCGCGCCCTTCGCCCGGGCCTGGGCGAGCAGCTGGTCGCAGGGCGCGTCCTTGGCGCCGCCGAGATCCACGAAGGGCAGGATGGCGGCCAGCGGATTGATCGCCGCGCCCAGCGCCACGCCCACCACGCCCTGCACGATGGCGGGGCCCGGCTCGATCCCGGCCTTCGGATGGGCGATCGGACCCTTCAGGGTGATCGGCGAGAGCAGCCGCACCAGCCGGAACTTCTTGGAATCGCCGTCGATCTTGAAGTTCATCG
>CAMLKO010000060.1 GCA_946480495.1 uncultured Caulobacteraceae bacterium | reverse complement strand
CGCGACCGAATTGGACTTCAGCGACACCGCGCCCGGGTGGCCCTGCTCCTTGTCCTTGGAGAAGGGGATGAAGGTCTCCCCCTGCAGGTCCAGCATCCCCTTGAACCGCCCGCCCGAGCCGGCCGGCCAGAACAGCGGCGCGGGGTCCAGCGCCAGTTTGGACGCGATCTCATCCAGCAGCGCAAAGGGGTCCTGCGCCTCGCGGTCCATCTTGTTGATGAAGGTGACGATGGGGATGTCGCGCAGGCGGCAGACCTCGAATAATTTCAAGGTCTGCGGTTCAATACCTTTGGCGGCGTCCAGCACCATGATCGCGGCGTCGGCGGCGGTCAGCGTGCGGTAGGTGTCTTCCGAGAAGTCCTCGTGGCCCGGCGTATCGAGCAGGTTGAACATCAGGCCCGCGTGGTCGAACGTCATCACGCTGGCCGAGACCGAAATCCCGCGCTCGCGCTCGATCTTCATCCAGTCCGACCGCGTACGCCGGTTCTCGCCGCGCGCGCGCACCTGTCCCGCCGCGCGGATCGCGCCGCCGGCCAGCAGCAGGTTCTCGGTCAGCGTCGTCTTGCCCGCGTCAGGGTGGGAGATGATCGCGAAGGTACGCCGGCGCGCGGCCTCAGCGGCGGTCTGGGTGCTCATGGGCGCGGGGGTTAGCCTGCCCGCGCCGGTAAGTCACCCTCGTTCCAGCTTCACGCGGCGCCCAATGCATTCGCAGGATTGCAAGCGCCGCCGCAGGGGCATCCACTTGTCTGATCTAGGCCGAATGGCCGCCAGTTTGCGTACCCGCGGGCCGTCGGGCCGCGGGTAACCCCCCAACGCAAGGTCACTTCAGATGAGACAACTTATTCGCGCCGCGGCCCTCGCCGCGGTTCTCGCCACCGGTATCGCCACGGGATCGGCCCAGGCCCAAACGGCCGAGCGCAACTACGACATGGGACCCGTGTGGGTGATCTCCTACATCCAGACCAAGCCTGGGATGTTCGACGACTACATGCAGTATGTCGGCACGACCTGGCGGGCGCTGCAGGAGGCCGACAAGGCGGCGGGCTACGTCCTCGACTACGACGTCCTGGCCGTCGACAGCCCGCGCGACAACGAGCCGGACGTCATCCTGATCACGAAATACAAGAACATGGCGGCGTTCGACCGGCCGCTGGCTGAGATGGAGGCGGTTCAGGCCAAGGCGTTCGGCAGCGCGGTCAAGAGCAACCAGGCGGCGGTCGCGCGCGAGAATGTCCGTGTCCTGCGCGGATCGTTCACGGCCCGCGAGATGGTCTTCATCAAGTAGTCAGCGCTCCTCCACCGCTTCCGTGAGGAAGTGGCGGCCCTCGGTGTCGTCGATCTCGACCACCCACAGGTCGGGGTCGACGCGCCGGGATCGCTCGATGTAGGCGTCGAGGTCGGCCTCGTCGCCCTTCACCGGCTGCATCCAGACCCGCTCGCCGTCGCCCCGGAAGGCCTCGGAAAAGAGCCTGATGGTCCCTTTCCGGCGATCCAGCACCTTGACCAGCACAGCGCCCGCGCGGGGATCGCCCTTGCGCGCCACGACGGCGAAGGCCCCGGCCAGCTCCGCGCGGCGGATAAGGGCGCCGACCCAGATGTCGGTGGAAAGCAGCACCTAACGCGGGGGCGCGAAGGCCACGACGTTCTCGCCCAGCGTCTCGGGCAGCGGCTGCAGCGGCTCGGGGATCGACTTGAGCACCGGCAGGCGCACGGTCACCGTGGCTCCTTCGCCAAGTGTGCTCTCGATGCTCATTTCGCCGTCGTGCAGCTGGGCGAAGGCGCGCACGAGCGAGAGGCCAAGACCCGTGCCGAACGACTTGCGGCCAGCGTCGCCCTGCTCATAGGGCCGTCCGATGCGCTCCAGGTCGGTCTTGGAGATGCCGACGCCGTTGTCGGCGACCACCAGCTCGAAGACGCCGTCGTAGCCGTGGGCGGTGACGGTCACCGAACCGCCCTTGGGCGTGAACTTCAGCGCGTTGGAGACGAGGTTCAGCACGATCTGCTTGAGCGCGCGGCGGTCGGCGTCGACCGGCAGGGCGCTGGAGGGCAGCACGCCGCGCAGCTGCACGCCCGCGCCGTCGGCCTGCACCCGCATGAGCCTGAGCGCCGCGTTCACCGCCTCGCGCCCATCGAAGATTTCGCGGCTGAGCTGATAGCGCTCGGCCTCGATCTTGGACATGTCGAGGACGTCGTTGATCAGGTCGAGCAGGTGGGCGCCGGATTCGTGGATCAGGTTGCCGTACTCGGCGTACTTGTCCGGCAGCGAGCCGAACATCCGCGAGCGCATGATGTCGGAGAAACCCATGATGGCGTTGAGCGGCGTGCGCAGCTCATGGCTCATGTTGGCCAGGAAGCGCGCCTTGCCGGCGGCGAGCTGCTCGGCGTCGTTCTTCGCCTGCTCGAGCACGGCGATCTGATCGCGCTCTTCGGTGGCGTCGCGCAGCAGGGCGACGAGCCCGCCGTCCTCGCGCAGCACGAAGCGGGCGCAGATGCAGCGGTCGCCGGCCAGCACCGGCGCGAAGCTCACCTGGGATTCGCCCTGGGCGCCCGCCAGCCGCACGGCTTCGGCCACCGCCACGCCGTCCGAGAGCCGGGCCCCCGAGGCGAGGCTGCGGCCGACGGCGACCTCCAGGCCCTCGGGCACGCGGCCGTATAGGGCCTCCACCTTGCCTTCCGCGCTCAGCAGCACGCCGAGACAGGGGAGGTCGCCCACGAGGTTTCCCATGCGCGCCAGCTCGGCCGATTGGCCCGCCTGCTGCATGACGACGCGCCGGTGGGTCAGGATGAGGCCTGCACCCAGCCCCAGCGCGGTACTGACGACGGCCAGCAGCGACAGCCACAGGGCCGGTTCAGCGGCGGGCGGGGGCGGCGCCACCTCCATCAACTGAGCGAGTCCCGCGACCATGGCGGCCAGGAAGGAAAGCGCGGCGGCCTCGGCCAGGCGCCGTCCGCCGCCCAGGGCCGCGGCTGCAGCCACGGGCGCAAGGCACCAGATTGCCAGCGGACCGGTCAGGCCGCCGCCGAACACGCAGGCGACGCCCGCGCCTATGCCCCACGACGCGATCAGCAGGGTGCGGGCCGTCTCGCCGCCGTTCGCCAGCAGCAGGCCGAAGAGGGCGGGCAGCGCCATGGCGCCCGTGGCGGCCCCGATACGAACGGCGTCCTCCGGGAAGGCCCAGGCCAGCAGCGCGCCCGCCGCGGCGACGAACACAAGCCAAGCCGCAAACCAGCTGCGCGCCTGAGCGCTGGCTTCGCGCGCCCGCGCCCGCGGCGCGGCCTGGTCTGTAAGGCCTGCGATCACCCTATCGTCCGACCTGACGCCCTGAGAGGCCCGGAATCTGTAAAATACCCGGCTAACCACCGTGGCGCGAGGCCACACTGTAAAACCCTGTGGACGGAAAGGAATTCGTAAGCCGCATCAGTCATCTTCAGTAGGTCATCTTCAATGAGGCCGCCTGCGGTCATGTCCAGCAACGTCCGCCCAATCCGCCCAGCGGCCGAATCGCGCCTCGCCCGGCGGGACGCCGAACTGGACGAGCAGAAGCGCTCATTCCTGCGCATGGTCAGCCATGAGCTGCGCACGCCGCTGAACGCGGTGATCGGCTTTTCGGAGATCGTTTCCAGCGAGATCTACGGACCGCTGGGGGCGCCGCAGTACAAGGAATACGCCGAGCTGATCCGCCAGAGCGGCTACAAGCTGCTGAAGCTGGTCAACCAGATCGTCGAGATCGCCAAGCTGGAAGGCCAGGCGGTGGACATCGACCTCGAGCCGGAGCTGCTCGACAACGCGATCGAGGACGCGCTGAGCGCGGTCGCCGGCGAGATTTCGGAACGGAACATCAAGGTTGTGGTGGAGAACGAAGGCTCCCTGCCGTCGGTCGTGGCCGACAGCAGGGGCCTTCGAACAATGCTGGTCAACCTGATCCAGAACGCCGTCTGCTATTCGCCCGAGGGCGGGACGGTGACCATTTCGGCCTGCCGCGAACGCGACTGCGTCCATGTCGAGATCCGCGACCAGGGCGAGGGCGTCCCGGCCGAGGATATCCCCCGCTTGATGCGGCCCTTCGAGCAGGGCGAGAACGCTCTGACCCGCTCCAGCCAGGGCGCGGGGCTGGGCCTGCCGATCGTTTCGCTGCTGGCCCAGGCCATGGACGGATCGCTCCGCCTGCGCTCGGCGCCGGGGCAGGGGCTGACCGCCGAGATCTGCCTGCCGGCCGCCTGAAGGTTGCCACGGGGGGCCGCGGTCCCTAGTTCAGCCGCATGGCTTCGCCCATCGACCAGGAACTCGCCGCGCTCGTCGAGGACTTCGACCTCCTCGGCGACTGGGAAGAGCAGATCCAGTACGTCATCGACCTTGGCCGCGGGCTGACGCCGCTCGCGCCCGGGGAATATGTCGACGCGCACAAGGTCAGAGGCTGCGCCAGCCAGGTGTGGCTGATCACCGAGAAGCAGCCGGACGGGACGCTGGTCTTCCGAGGCGACTCCGACGCCCACCTGGTGAAGGGGCTGATCGCCATCCTGCTGCGGCTCTATTCGGGGCGGACGCCGGGGGACATCCTCGCCTTCGACGCCAAGGCCGCGTTCGAGCGGCTGGGGCTGGCGAACACGCTCACGCCGCAGCGGTCCAACGGGCTGGCGTCGATGATCGCCCGCATTCGCTCGGACGCCGAAAGGGCTCAGGCCAGGCCGTAGTGGGCGGCGAGGCGCTGCAGCGCCAGTTTCAGCACCGTCTTGCCGGACCGCCGGGGCAGGCCCAGCGATCGCTCCGCCGCCTCCAGCGCCGTGCCGGCGAAGCAGACCTGTTCCAGCACCTCCTTCAGTCCCGGGCCGACGGCGGCCAGCGCCCGGGCGATGCGGTCCTTGGCGGCCCGCGCGCGTTCGGCGGGTTCGATCCCGGCGCCGCGGCCGCCCTTGGCGCGGGGACCGGCGTCCCAGGCCATCGTCAGGCGGCCCAGCGTCCCGGCCAGGTGGAAGTCGTCGCGCAGCCGCTCACCGGCGGCGGCTTCGGCGGGAGTGAGGAAGGGCTCGCCGTTGGCGTCGCGGCGGCCGGCGAGCCAGGCGATGGGGGATTCGCCGAGGTTGGCCCTTCTGGAAACCAGGCGCCCGTCGGGTTCGGCGACGAGGCGCTCGCCCTCGCGCACGCCCGGGCGCCCCGGGGGAGGCGCGGACGGATGGGCGGAGGGGTGCGCGCGTGCGAGGGTCCAGCCGCCCTCGTTGCGGGGCCTAAGGCCGGGCTCGCGGACCAGGGCGTGGAAGGCGGCCTCGTCGATCCGCAGCAGCGGGCGGCGGCGGCGATCGGGCGATGCGCGCACGAGGTAGAGGTTATCCGCGCTTTCGAGGAAGGCGCCGGGGCGGGCGAGGATGCCGGCGGCGCGGGCGGCCAGACGCTCGCTCATGCCGCCATCGCCCACGGCTCGGGCGCCTGTCGCAGGCAGGCTTCCATCGCGCAGAGCTGGGCGTCGAACTTGGGATCGTCGCGCAGGTCCTCGATGCGATGGCAGGCATGGCTGGCGGTGGTGCGGTCGCGCCCGAAGGCGGCCGCCACCCGCGCCATCGGCCACGCGTAACACACGTGCGCCAGGTACATGGCCAGCTGCCTCGCCCTCGCGGCCCTGGCTGTCGCCCGCGTCCGCGCGGCGATCTCACGGGGCGGCACGCCCGTGGTCATCGAAACCATGCTGGTCACGAAAGCCGCCGCCGCCCGGTCGCGGCGCGGATCGGGAACACTGTCCCAGAAGTCCTCATAATCCGGTGCGCTCATCTGTCATCTCCCCCGACATCTCGATCTGACGCAAAAAGTGCGAAAGTCGACTTTCACCACCATAACGTGCAGAGCGGGGCGCGAGGATAAGTTTCCTACTTATCCCCACATTTTAGGAATTCGCGCCGAGAGGCGGGACGCGTCAGGCCGCGCGGATACCTGTCACGTCCGCGGCCACGCCGACCACCGCGTCGTAGCCCAGGATCATGTCGACCTCGGCGCCGTCGCCGGCCAGCGGCAGGCGCATCCACATCAGCGCCGCATGCGGTCGTCCGCGCCAGGCCAGGCTGTGGCAGCCGACGCCGGGGCGCCGTTCCCGGACCACCTTGTCGAGCTCGCTGCGCCAGTAGTCGGCGGCCTCGCGGCTATAGACCTCGCGCAGGGGGTGGCCGGTGATCTCGCGCCCATAGACGGGGTAGAGGCCGGTGCCGGCCAGCCGCAGCCGGTAGTCCAACGGCTCGCGATAGACGTCGATCAGGCTGACGGTCGGCAGGAGGCGCTTGAGCGCCGAGGGACAGATGTCCTGGCGGCCCGGCAGCTGTCCGTCACGACGCAGCGAGGCCCAGTAGGAGAAGATCTCCTGATGGGCCCGGGCGGCGGTCGAGGGGAGAGCCAGTTGCGCAGCCATCTCCGGATTCAGCGGCAAGACGTTGGAATCACGACGATTCACTATGGATTAACCATAGAATCGGGGGAAGCCGGAAAATGGGGGTGCGAGAAAGATTCTCGATTCGAGTCAACCGGAGTCCTTCTCCCC
>CAMLKO010000059.1 GCA_946480495.1 uncultured Caulobacteraceae bacterium | reverse complement strand
GACTTCATCGCCTCGAAGGCTTCCTCGAAGGTCGGATAGGGCCGCGCCTCATGGTCGGGGAAGTGCTCGCGGCACGCCTCGTGGCTGTTGGCGCCGGGCTCGCCCTGGAAGGCGATCTTGGGAAGCACGCTCATGGGTGGGCGCTCGCGTAGGCTCTTGCCGCTTCGAGGTCGGCGGGGTTGTCGACCGAGATCGGAGCGGCCTCGGCGACGGCGGCCCAGTAGCTAAGGCCAAGCTCCAGTCCGCGCAACTGCTCCAGCTTCTCGCGCTGCTCCAGCGGCGAGGGCGGGGCGGCGTTGAACGCCTCCAGCGCCGCGCGGCGGTAGCCGTAGATGCCGATGTGGCGCCAGACGGGGCCCTCGCCGTAGAGGGTCGAGCGGGTGAAGTAGAGCGCCCGGCCCGCGCGGGAGCCTGCGGGGAAGGACAGCACCGCCTTGACCACGTCCGGATTGCTCCGGTCGGCGGGGGAGGCTTCGGCCGCCACCACGGTGGCGATGTCGCAGGTGGGTTCGCTCGCCAGCAGGGCGGCGCAGGCGATCAGGATACGCTCTTCCACGAACGGCATGTCGCCTTGCAGGTTGATGACGACGTCGTGCTTGCCGCCCATCTGGTCGAGCGCCGCGAGGATGCGGTCGGAACCGGACGGGAGGTTCGGATCGGTCAGGATAGCGTGGCCGCCGGCGGCCTCCACAGCCTCGACAATCTCAGGATCACCCGCGGCGACGGCGACCGGACCCACGTTCGCGCGCTCGGCCTGGCGCAGCACGCGCACGATCATCGGCACGCCGCCGATGTCGGCCAAAGGCTTGCCCGGAAGCCGGGTCGCGGCCATGCGCGAAGGGATCAGGATCACCGGATTCATCGATTGGCCGCGGTTGGTGGGACTGCCCGGTTGCGCGTGCGGCGGTAGCGTGTAAGAGAGCCGAGCGCAACAAGGGGGCGGGATTCCCGCTGTAAACCGGCCCGCGCTTGTGGGCCGCCTGGAGGGCTTTCAAGGGTGAGCGACCTCACGTTCAACAAGATCGCCGGAGCGGTTCTGGCGACCGGCCTGGCCGTTTTCCTGCTGCGGGAAGTCTCGTCGATCGTTTTCGAAAAAGAGCCGCCGGAAAAGCCCGGCTACGCCATCGCGGTGGCCGAAGGCGCGGGTGGTGAAGGCGGCCCGGCCGCCGAGGCGCCGATCGACTGGGGCACGGTCCTGCCGACGGCCGACATCGAGGCCGGCAAGGCGGTTTCCGCCAAGTGCGCCTCCTGCCACAACTTCGATCCGGCGGGCACGAACGGGACGGGCCCCGGCCTGTTCGGCGTGGTCGGCCGCAAGCCGGGCTCGCACCCCGGGTTCAACTATTCGCCCGCGATGCAGGAGCTGGGCTCGAAGGTTCCGCAGTGGGACTATGAGCACCTCAACGCCTTCCTGAGCGGTCCGCAGAAGTACCTGTCCGGCACCAAGATGACCTTCGTCGGGCTGAAGAAGCCGGAAGACCGCATCGCCATCATCGCCTACCTGCACAGCCTGGGTTCGTCCCTGCCGATCCCGCCGCCGAACCCCGCCGCAGCGGCGGCTCCGGCGGCCGGCGCGGCTGCGGCCCCTGCGAGCGGGGCTGCCCCGGCGGCTGGCCAGCCAACCACCGGCGCGGCCGCGGCTCCAACCCAGACCGAAGCCCAGACCCCGGCCTCGCCGAGCAAGCCTGCGGGATAAGTCCCTTCTCCCTCGCGGGAGAAGGAGAAGGTCAGAGTCGCCGAAAGGCCGTGGGCTCGCCGGCTCCGGCCGCGCGGATGCGCTCCACCGCTTCGTCCAGCCCCTCGCGGGCGACCATCATGTGATGGGCGTTGGCGTGCACGATGGTCCGCTCGTCGGTGAGGATGGCCACGTGGCCGCGCCAGAAGATCAGGTCGCCGCGGCGCAGGTCGCCCCGTTCGATGGGGTGGCCCAGCGCCTCCTGCATGTCGCTGTCGCGCGGACAGGCCCGGGCGCAGGCGTAGAGGGCCTGCTGCACCAGCCCCGAGCAGTCGAGGCCCAGGCTCTCGCGCCCGCCCCATTGGTAGGGCGCGCCCAGGAAACATTCGGCGACGGCGGCGTGGTCGCTCTCGCCAAAGCCGATCGGCGACAGGTGCGACTCCACGAACCAGCCGGTCCCCGCGCCCCTGGCGAAACGGCCCTCGCGCGCCTCGACGGCGATCAGGCTGTTCATCGAGTAGAGGCCGACGGGCGCGGATTTGATGTTGGGCTCGCAGAAGGCGTAGGTGCGCAGCGCGCTGACCCAGTGGGTCGTCTCGGCCTCCGCTTCGCCCAGCGCCGCGGCCTCGACGAAGCCGACGTAGCCGTCGCGGCGCGCCTGGCCGAACGCCCAGCCGCCCTGCTCCTCCAGAACGTCGAAGAGTTCGCCAAACAGCAGCTGGTCCATCTGCTCGGACGCCGCCTTCGGCTCGCGCCGGATCGCGGCGGCCGGAACGGCGAGGCGCCGCGTCGTGGGCTCGACGTAGGACTTGGCCGCGACGACGCCTTCCAGCGCGGTCGAGGCGCGGCCGTCGCGGATCAGGGCGGTGCGCGGATCGAGCTTCATCCGAAGCGGTCCTTCAGCACGGCGTAAAGCGCGCGGATGGCCTGCGCCTCGCCGCCGACCGGCCAGCCGGGCCTGGCCTTCACGTTCCAGGCGAAGATGTCGAGGTGGACCCAGGGCCTGGGCGCAAAGCGCTGCAGGAACAGCGCCGCCGTCACCGAGCCCGCCTGGGCCCAGGCGTCGGGATCGTTCTTCAGGTCGGCGATGTCGCCCTCCAGCGCCTCCTCGTAGCCGGCCCAGAGCGGCATCCGCCACAGCGGGTCGGCCTGCGCCCGCGACGCCGCCTCGATCTCGGCGGCGAGCGCGTCGTCGGCGGTGTAGAAGGGGATCACCTGGGGCCCGAGCGCGATCCGCGCCGCGCCGGTCAGCGTGGCCATGTCGATTGTCAGCGCGGGCTCCAGCTCGGCGGCGCGGGCCAGCGCATCGGCCAGGATCAGGCGGCCTTCCGCATCGGTGTTGCCGACCTCGATGGTCAGGCCCTTGCGCGAGCCGATGATGTCGCCCGGGCGCATGGCGTCGCCGCTGATGGCGTTTTCGACCGCGGGCACGAGCACGACGAGGCGCACCGGCAGGCCGGCCGCCATCACCATCCGCCCGAGCGCCAGCGCGTGGGCGGCGCCGCCCATGTCCTTCTTCATCAGCCGCATGCCGGCCGAGGGCTTGATGTCGAGGCCGCCGGTGTCGAACACCACGCCCTTGCCGACGATGGCGACCAGCGGCCCCTTCGAGCCCCAGCTGATCTCGATCATCCGCGGCGCGCGGTCGGGATGGGCGGCGCGGCCCACGGCATGGACGGCGGGGTAGTTGGCCTCCAGCAGGTCGTCGCCGGTCACCACCGAGATGGCGGCGCCGTACTCCTCGGCGATCTCGCGGGCGATGGTCTCGATCTGCAGCGGGCCCATGTCGTTGGCCGGCGTGTTGACCATGTCGCGGGCGAGCGCGCAGGCATGCGCCACGGCCTGCACCTCCGAGAGGTCGCCGTCGACCAGCAGCAGGGGCTCGGGGTCGGGCTTCTTGCGGTAGCGGTCGAACCGGTAGCGGCCGAGCGCGAAGGCGAGCGCCACCTGGTCCGGCGCGATCCCGTCGTGGATCGAACCCAGCCGGTAGTCGCCGGCCGGAAGCTTCGCCGGCAGCTGGCGGAAGGTCATGGCCTCGGGCGCGTCGCCCAGGCCAAACAGCACCGCGGCGATGCGGCCGTCTTCGCCGGGCACGACCAGCGTCTGGCCGGCCTTGGCCTTGAAGTCGGACAGCTCGGCGAAGCCCTTCACGAAGGGCAGCGACTGGTCGAGCACGGCGGAAAGGGTGGCGGGGGTGACGGCGTCGATGCGGATGACGGGGCCGTCGGCGGGCGGGACGGAGGTCTCGGTCATGGCTTCATCTCTCGCATGCCGCGACCGCCCGCAAAAGCCTCAGCCCAGATGCAGCAGCGCGCTCTGCGGCAGGGTGAAAAGCGCGCCCGCGCAGATGGCGACGCCGTAAGGCGCATCGCCGCCCTCGGTCGCGAGCCTGACCATCCAGGCCGGGCCGCGCTCCATGTAGGGCCTGAGCAGGGCCGAGCGCATCTGCAGCAGCAGCAGCGCCAGCGCCCCGCCGGCCACCGCCGTCGCCAGCACGAAGGGCAGCACAGCCGGCCAGCCGATCCACAGCGCGGTCGCCGCCAACAGCTTGGCGTCGCCGCCGCCGATCCAGTTGAGGGCGAACATCACCATGCCGACCAGGAGGCCCCCAAGGCCCACCAGCGTGCAGGTCCCGATGACGCTGAGCGGCGCGCCGACCGCGAGCGCGACCGGATAGAAGGCCAGCGCCAGCGCGATCGAGATCCAGTTGGGAATGGTGAAGGTGGTCAGGTCCTTCAGCGCCGCCACGATCACGAGCAGCGGGAAGACGGCGGTGAGGGCGAGAAACGCGTGATTCATGATGCGGGCGAGCCTGCCAGCGCCGGATGAACCAAAGGTTTCGCCAAAGAAGAAGGGCCGGGGATCGCTCCCCGGCCCTTCCGCTGAACCGTATGATTCGCCTTAGGGCAGCTGGTTGCCGACCGAAGTGAAGGTGTTGTTCAGCTTGGTGCCGATCGTGGTGACGGCGGCGATGATGACGACCGCGATCAGGGCCACGATGAGGCCGTATTCAATGGCGGTGGCGCCGGACTCGTCCTTCAGGAAGCGAGAAACGAACTTGGTCATTGCTTGATCTCCTATTAGTTCCGCAAGCAGGCAGTGGCGGGATCAAGCCGTGCGATAGGCCTGCTTGCTCCCAAACACGAGATCAGTTTGCCTGAGCGCGCTTAATGGCCAGTAAACAGCGGAAAGGACTGGGCTTTTTGTTTGGTTTATTTATATTTACTATTATATTTTGTTAACCACGACGCAAACGAGGCTCGAAAAAGCGTTTCTAGGCAAAGCTTTGCAGTAGTTTGGCTAACCGGCCGATAACGGCGTTCGGCTCGAAAAGTTTACCATCCAGCCCGCTTACGGGGCGCAGTCCGGCGAGGCTGTTGGTCAAAAAGATCGCCTCGGCGCGGGCGAGATCGGCCGGTCGGGCATGCGATTCCTCCACGGCGAGCCCCAGCGAGGGGGCCGCCTCGACCACCTTGCGGCGCATGATTCCCTCGAGAACCCCGCAATCCAGCGCCGGGGTGACGAGCCGTCCGCCCTCCAGCCAGAAGACGTTGGCCGCCGCCGCGCAGGCGATCTCCCCTGCATTGTTGAGCATCAGCGCCTCGTCGGCGCCCGCCGCGCTGGCCTCCCCGCGCGCGAGGACGTTGTCGAGATAGCTCAGCGTCTTCAGCCGCGAGGCCGGCGAGCCTTCGTTGCGGCGAACGGTCGCGGTGATCAGCCTGGCCGGGGTTTTCGGCGCCGGCGCGGGCGCGGCCGTGGCGAAGAGTCGCGGATAGGGAGAGGCCAGCCGGTCGAGCCCCCTGCCCCCGCTTCCCGCCGTCAGCGTCAGGCGCACCGCCGCGCGGCCCTGGACCGTGGCGGCGGCGTCTTCGCAGAGCCTTTGCGCGCGCGTGCGCTCCAGCGGCGGCAGGCCCAGCGTCTCACAGCCGCCCGCCATGCGGTCCAGATGCGCCTCCAGCAGCACCAGCTCGCCGTCGCGGGCCAGGAGGGTCTCGAACAGGCCGTCGCCCAGCGTCAGCCCGCGGTCATCGGGGGGGATCATGGAAGCGGCTCCGTCAGCGCCCGGCGCAGCGCGGCGATCTTGGCCTCGGTCTCCTCGCGCTCCAGCACCGGGTCGCTGTCGGCGACGATCCCCGCGCCGGCGGGGGCCTCGAAGCGCCAGCCCGCGCCGTCCTCCACAAAGCCGACGGTGCGGATCAGGACGCTGGAATCGAACGCCCCGTCGACGCCGGCCCAGAACAGCGAGCCGCAGTAGGGCCCACGCGGCGGCTCGTAGGCCGAGATCACCTTCATCGCCTGAACCTTCGGCGCCCCGGTGATCGAACCCGGCGGGAAGGCGGCCTGCAGCAGGTCGACCGCGGTCATCCCGGGCGCGAGCCGCCCGGTGACGGTGGAGACGAGGTGATGGACGTTGGGAAAGCTCTCGACGCGGAACAGCTCCGGCGCGGCCACCGCGCCGGCGGGACAAACGCGGGAGAGGTCGTTTCGCATCAGGTCGACGATCATCAGGTTCTCGGCCCGGTCCTTGGCGCTCTCGGAGAGCTCGCGGGCGAGCGCTGCGTCCTCGGCGGGGGTGCGCCCGCGCGGGCGGGTGCCCTTGATCGGCCGCGTCTCGACCGTGAGCTGGTCGCCGGCGCCGACGCTGACAAACCGCTCGGGCGAGTTGGACACCACCGCGAGGCCGGGCAGCCGCAGATAGGCCGCGAAGGGCGCGGGGCTCGCGCCCGCCAGCCTGGCCAGCAGGTCGAAGGGCGCCGCCTCCTCGACCAGCCGCCCGCGCCAGCGCCGGGCGATGTTGGCCTGGAAGATTTCGCCGGCGGCGATGCGCTCGACCACCTCGGCGACGGCGGCCTCGTAATCGGCGGCGGATGTGGCGGCTTCGAAGCGGTCCGAGAGGCGGCCGGTCTTCGCGGCCGCTCCCGGCTCGTCCAGCCAGCCGGCGGCCTGTTCGGCTCGGCTTTGGG
>CAMLKO010000058.1 GCA_946480495.1 uncultured Caulobacteraceae bacterium | reverse complement strand
TCGGCGCGGAACTGCGGGTCCTCCCTGGCCTCGCGATAGGCGCGGTCGAGGTCGAGGACGAGCGGCATGAGCGTCTCGGCCACATAGCGTCCGCCGAACTCGCCGAATCGCCCATTGGCGTCGGGATAGGCCGACCAGTCATTGGGTTTGGCAGGGACGTTCAACGTGAGCTCAGGCGCGGCGGACCGCATCGAGGAAGGCCGAAATCAGGCCGGGGTCCTTTAGCCCCGCTCCGCGCTCCACGCCAGAGGAAACGTCCACCATCGGCGCGCCCGACAGCCTCACGGCCTCGGCGACATTCCACGGATCGAGCCCGCCGGCCAGGAACCACGGCCGCGCGAATTTGCGCCCCGCCAGCATCGTCCAGTCGAACCGCGCGCCCATGCCGCCGGGCAGCTCGGCGTCGTCGGGCGTCTTGGCGTCGAACATCAGGTGTTCGGTGACGGCCTCGTATTGCGCGGCGGGATCGAGGTCGGCGGCGGCGGAGACCGAGATCACCTTGATCGCGCCGGCGTTGGCCTTCAGCGCGGCTTCCCAGGTGCGCGACGGCGTCTCCTTGCCGTGCAGCTGGACGAGGTCGGGCTTCAGCACCTCCCGCAGGGTCTCCAGCAGCGTGTCGGACGGATCGACGGTCACCGCCACCACCTTCACGCCCTTCCCCCGCGCGGGCTCGGCGAGCCGGGCCGCCGCTTCCGGCGTCACGTACCTCGGGCTCTTCGGGAAGAAGTTGAACCCGACATAGCCCGCGCCCCCGTCGACCGCGGCGCGCACGGTCTCGGGTGTGGAGAGCCCACAGATTTTGGCGACGACCGGCAATGGAGCGCTCTCAGACGGTGACCTGGGCGCCCAGTTCTACCACGCGTCCGGGCGGGATCTTGAAGAAGTCCGTCGGGTTGGCGCTGTTTCGGGTCAGGAAGATGTAGAGCTTGTCCTGCCACAGCGGCATGCCCGACTGCGCCGAGGCCACGATCGAGCGGCGGCCGAGGAAGAAGCTCGTCGACATGATGTCGAACTTCAGCCCCTTCTTGCGCGCCATCTGCAGGGCCTTGGGCACGTTGGGGCTTTCCATGAAGCCGTAGTTGATGACGACCTTTTTGAAGTCGTCGTTGATGGCTTCCATCTGCACGCGGTCCTCGTCGCGCACCCGCGGCGTCTCGGCGGTGCGGACGGTGACGATGATGTTGCGCTCGTGCAGCACCTTGTTGTGCTTGAGGTTGTGCATCAGCGCGACGGGCGTGGTGTCGGGGTCGGAGGTCAGGAAGATGGCCGTGCCCGGCGCCCGGTGCGGGGCCCGCGCGCGCAGGATCTCCATCAGGTCCGACAGCGGCACGGAATCGCGCCGGGTCTTCTCCGACAGGATCTGGGTGCCGCGCGTCCAGGTCCACATGACGATCACCAGGCCCGAGCCCAGCAGCAGCGGCATCCACGCGCCCTGCGGAATCTTCAGCAGGTTGGAGCTGATGAAGACCGCGTCGATCACGCCAAATCCGATGGCGGCCGCCAGCGCCAGCCACAGCGGCTTCTTCCACATGAAGCGGATGATCACGAAGAACAGCAGGGTGTCGACGAACATCGCCCCGGTCACCGCGATGCCGTAGGCCGCGGCCAGGTTCGAGGAGTTGCGGAACATCACCAGCAGGATCAGCACGCCGACCATCAGGATGGTGTTGACCTGCGGCACGAAGATCTGACCGGCCACCGTCTCGCTGGTGCGGCGGATGTCGATGCGCGGCAGCAGGCCCAGCTGCACCGCCTGCTGGGTGATCGAGAAGGCCCCCGTGATCACCGCCTGTGACGCGATCACCGTGGCGATGGTGGTCAGCAGCAGCACCGGCCAGTAGGCGAAGTGCGGGATCATCCGGAAGAAGGGATCGGCGGCGGCCGAGGCGTCGGCCAGCACCAGCGAGCCCTGGCCCAGGTAGTTGATCATCAGGCAGGGAAAGACGAGCCCGAACCAGGCGGCGCGGATGGGTCCCTTCCCGAAGTGGCCCATGTCGGCATAGAGCGCCTCGGCCCCGGT
The DNA here is from genome assembly GCA_946480495.1 of uncultured Caulobacteraceae bacterium. Next base: position 4,659 of record CAMLKO010000058.1, on the reverse strand, counting down.
CACCGTCAGGAAGACGCTGCCCAGGATGACGAAGCCCAGGAGGCCGTTGTTGATCAGGAACAGGATGCCGTAGTGGGGGCTCAGCGCCTTCAGGACCGAGGGGTTCTGCACCAGATGCGGCAGGCCGAGCGCCGCCAGCGTCAGGAACCAGATGGCGGTGATCGGTCCGAAGAAGCGCGCCACGCTGGCGGTGCCGCGCGACTGCACCATGAACAGCGCCACCAGGATGCCCCCCGCGATCGGCAGCACCAGCGGCGCAAAGACGTGGCCCAGCCCCGGCGCGGCCTTCAGGCCCTCCACCGCCGACAGAACCGAGATGGCGGGCGTGATGATGCCGTCGCCGTAGAACAGCGAGGTGCCCACCACTCCCAGCAGGAAGACGACCACCGAGCGGCGGCCCAGCGCCCGCTGCGCCAGCGCCATCAGGGCGAGCGTGCCGCCTTCGCCCTTGTTGTCGGCCCGCATCAGGAAGACGACGTACTTCAGCGTGACGATCAGCGTCAGCGCCCAGAACATCAGTGAGACCACGCCCAGGACCGCCAGCTGCGAGGCCCCGCGGCTGTGGCTGTGGTGCAGCGCCTCGCGCATGGCGTAGAGGGGGCTCGTCCCGATATCGCCGAACACGATGCCGACCGAGCCCAGCGCCATCGCCCAGAAGCCATGGCCCCTGTGGGCATGGTGCATGGTGGCGTCGGACGGATGCGATGCAGGCCCCGGCGCGGCAGCGGGCGGAGCGTCCTGGGCCTCAACAGCCATTCGGTCCCTCCGGGACGTCGCGCGACATGGTTTACGCGCCCCATTCCCTCGTCGAGTGCGGCGGGCGCGATACACGCTTTCCCGCACCGCTTCAACGCCGCCGTGGGCGACGGGCTCCGACAATTTCCATTGAACGGGGCCGTACGCGCCTTACCTTCCTTGCGAGATGTCCGACAGCCAGAAATTCCCCGTCGCCGCCCACGCGCTCGCCTACCTGGCGCACAAGGGCGCGTTTTCGGCGCCGAACGCCGTCTCCAGCACGGCGCTGGCGGCCTCGATGCCGACCAATCCGGTGGTGGTGCGGCGGGTCACGGCGATGCTGGCGAAGGCCGGGCTGATCGATACCCGGGCGGGCGCGGGCGGCGGGGCCTGGCTGCTGAAGCGGCCGGAGGACATTCGCCTCGACGAGGTGCTGCGCGCGGTCGACGGCTGCGCCCATCTCGGCGTTCCGCCGCCGGGCGCGCGGGGCTGCCCCATCGGCGAGAAGATTCCCGATGCGGTGCGCGGCGCCATCGCCGCGGCCGACGCGGCCGCCGCCGATCGGCTGTCCCGCATTTCGGTCGCTGACCTGCTCTCCTCCGCTCACCCCGGCGCCACCGGTCCAGCGGAGCTGGCCGGAGCGTAAACTCCAGCCGGGGCCCAAGCCGAGTTGAAGAACTGGCCAAAGCCTCGCAATAAAGCAGACGCCGCTTGGGTCCCGGCTTTCGCCGGGATGAGCGGTTTAGGGGAATCCTCATGGCCCGCCGCCTCGCCCTCATCACCGGCGCCTCCGCCGGCATCGGCGCCGCGTTTGCCCGCACCTATGCGAGCCACGGCTATGACGTGGCGCTGACCGCGCGGCGGACCGACCGGCTCGAGAAGCTGGCGGGCGAGGTCTCGCTGGGCTCCGGCGTGGAGGTGATCACGGTCGCCGCCGACCTCGCCGAGCCGGGCGCGGTCGACCACATCCTTTCCGAGATCGCCGCGCAGGGGCGCGAAGTGGACGCGGTGGTCAACAACGCGGGCTACGGCCTGCCGGGGACCTACGCCAGCACGACCTGGGCCGAGCAGCAGGCCTTCCTGCAGGTGCTGCTGATGAGCGTCTGCGAGATGAGCCACAAGGTGCTGCCGGGCATGGTCGAACGCCACTTCGGCCGGATCGTCAACGTCGCCTCGCTCGCGGGCCTCGTCCCCGGCAGCATGGGCCACACCCTCTACGGCGCGACCAAGAGCTTCCTGATCAAGTTCTCCCAGAGCCTGCACCTGGAGAACCTGCAGACCGGCGTGCATGTCAGCGCGCTGTGTCCCGGCTTCACCTATTCCGAATTCCACGACGTCAACGACACCCGCGACCAGCTCAGCCAGTCGACGCCGGAGTGGCTGTGGATGGGCGCCGACGAGGTGGCGGCGGCGGGTTACGAGGCGGCCGAGGCCAACCGCCCGGTCTGCGTCACCGGCGCGCCCAACAAGGCCATCGCCGCCTTCGCCAAGATCATCCCCGACGACTGGTCGCTGGCCCTGATGGCCGGCCAATCGGCGCGGTTCAGGAAGGCTTGAGGTTGACGCGCCGGAACCTGCGGCGCATTCAGAGGCCTTAGCCCACAACCCCATCTGCCCGAAGGAGCCGCTCATGGACGCCGCCCCTGCGCACGCGCGCGCCGCCGCCGCCGACCCCCGCCTGATCGTCGCCCTCGACCTGCCGACGATCGGCGAGGCCCGCGACCTCGTCGAGCAGATCGGCGACGCCGTCAGCTTCTACAAGATCGGCCTGCAGCTGCTGGCCGGCCACGGCATGTCGCTGGCGGGCGAGCTGCGCGACCAGGGCAAGCAGGTCTTCCTCGACTGGAAACTGCATGACATCGGCGCGACGGTGGAAAAGGCGACCGCCGCGATCTGCAGCTTCGAGGCCGGCGACTTCCTGACCGTCCACGCCGAACCGCAGGTGCTGAAGGCCGCGGTGGCGGGGCGCGGCTCGAGCCCGCTGAAGATACTGGGCGTCACCGTGCTGACCAGCCTCAACGACGAGGACCTGAAGGAGATCGGCTACGGCCTGGGCGTCGAGGCGCTGGTCGAGCGCCGTATCCGCCAGGCGCTGGACGCCGGCGCCGATGGCGTGATCGCCAGCCCCAACGAGGCCGCGCTGGCCCGCAAGATCGGCGGCCCCGACTTCCTCGTCGTCACCCCCGGCGTGCGTCCGGCCGGCGCATCCCTCGACGACCAGGCCCGCGCCGCCACGCCCGCCGACGCACTCAAGGCCGGCGCGAGCCACCTCGTCGTCGGCCGTCCCATCGCCAATGCGCAAGACCCCCGCGCGGCCGCGCTCGCCATCGTCGAAGAGATGCGCGGAACCTGATCTTCCCCCTCTGGGGGAAGTACCCGCGAAGCGGGGGATGGGGGCCTGCTGACTCGCCCCCTCACCCGCTTCGCGGGAGCTCCCCCAGAGGGGGAGCACCTGGAGACATGTCCTCGCGAGACAAAGCGAGACAAGAGCCGGACTTCCGACCCTGCCGCCCGGCAGACTTATCCCCGCCCCCTGCGGCAGTGGGATAATCCCTGGATGACCCGTTTGAACCGCCCTTCCACCGCCGCCGCAGCCCCAACGCGCGCGCGTCATGTACGCGCCTGCCTCCGCCCGTCCGTCCCCGCATGCGCATCCCCGCGCGAGCGTTGCACCGTCACTGGAGACGTTCGCCCCTGCGGTCTAGAAGTCGACCGCGATGCCCTTGCGCTCCCAGTCGCCGAAGCGGGTGGGTTCGGGACCGGCGGGACCGCCTTCTTCGGCAGGCTTTTCGACCGAAGATTCTGCGGCCCTGCGCGCCGCGGCTTCTTCCAGCGCGCGCCTTGCGGCGGGGGTCAGCGGCTTGTTCGGGGCCGCTCCGGGTAAGTGATCAGACATCACTTACCGAAGATGGGGCAAAATCCCGCGAAAGCCCACCCCGCGCGCTTGCGAGAGCGGCAAAACGCTGTTCTCGTTCACCATCTGCCCGTTTTCGGGGACGGGCGCAGCATTGGGGGCAATGATATGCCACGCGTATCTCTCGCTTTCTTCGGAGCCGGCGTGCTCTGCGTCCTGACCGGCATGTCCTGGGGCATGTGGATGGGCGCTCACCAGGACTTCACCATGGCGCCGGCGCACGCCCACCTGAACCTGCTCGGGTTCGTGGCGCCGTCCATCATGGGGACCTTCTATGCGCTGGCGGGCGACCGCGCGCCGGTGCGTCTGGCCTGGATCAACTTCGTGCTTTCTCTCGGCGGCGTGGTCATCCTGATCCCGATGCTGGCGAAGCTGCTGGCCGGCGACGCCTCCATCGGGCCGATGATGGTCGTTCCGGAGCTCATCGTGGTTGCCGGCATGGCGACGTTCCTGATCTCGATCGTCACGGTCGCGCGCGGCGGCGCCGGTTCGGCGGCTCGCGCCGCGGCGGCTCCGGCCGAATAATGAGTTGCCTCCCGCCGCCGATGCGGGCAGGCGGGAGGCGTGACCATCGAAGCACCTTCAGACGGCCTCGCCTCGCGTGAGGCCGCCCTTCACCTCCTCGACGCCACGCTCGCCCGCCGCGGCGGACTGGAAGAGGCGCTGGGCTCCGGCGCGCTGTCCCGCCTCGACCCGCGCGACCGCGCCTTCGCCCGGGCGCTGGCCATGGCGGCGCTGCGGCATCTCGGCCCCATCGACCGCGCGCTGGACGCCCGCCTGCAGAAGGAGCCGCCCGCCCGCGTGCGCCACATCCTGCGGCTCGGCGCGACGCAGGCCTTCTGGCTGGATGTGCCCGACTTCGCGGCGGTCTCCACCAGCGTCGAGCTGGCCCAGGCCGATCGCGGCTCGCGCCCGTTCAAGGGGCTGGTCAACGCCATCCTGCGCCGCCTGATCGCCGACGGCCCCCCGCCCGCCGATCCGGAGGCGCTGGCGCCGCCCTGGCTCTACGC
>CAMLKO010000057.1 GCA_946480495.1 uncultured Caulobacteraceae bacterium | reverse complement strand
GTGGTGTGGTCGCGCCCGCCGAAGCGGCGGCCGATGTCGGGCAGCGAGCGGGTGGTCAGCTGCTTGGCCAGCCACATGGCCGCCTGCCGGGGCCTGGCCACCGAGCGGTTGCGGCGCTCGGAGATCAGGTCGGCCTGCTTGAGCCCGAAGTGCTCGGAGGTCGCCTTCTGGATGTCGTCGATGGTGATCCGCTTTTCGGAACCCCGCAGGTGCGGGCGCAGGATCGCCTGCGCCTCATCGAGGGTGAGGCGCCCCATGCCTTCCCCGATGCGAGCGACGAGGGTGTTCAGCGCCCCCTCCAGCTCGCGCACGCTGTCGGTGAACCGGTCGGCGAGGAAGGTGAGCACCTCGCCGCGCGCCTTGCCGGCGAACCCCTGCTGGCGGCCAAGCTGGTCGAGCTTGCGCTCCAGGATGCCCATCCGCAGGGTCCGGTCGGCCGGCTCGATGCCGCAGACCAGGCCCGCCGACAGGTGCGAGCGCAGCCGCGCGTCGATTTCGGTCAGCGCCGAGGGCGGCCGGTCGGCCGAGAACACCACCCGGCGGCCGTCTTCCATCAGCGCCGTCAGCGTGTGGAACAGCTCCTCCTGCGTCGACTGCTTGCCGCCCACGAAATGGACGTCGTCGATCAGCAGCAGGTCGGCCGCGCGCAGCTCTTCCTTGAAGGCCGCGGTCTGGCGATCCATCACCGCCTTGACGAAGGTCGACAGGAACCGCTCGGCGGTCAGATAGACCACCCGCTTGTTCGGCTGGGTGCGCATGGCTTCCCAGGCGAGCGCGTTGAGCAGGTGCGTCTTCCCAAAGCCATAGGGGCCGTGGAAGACCACCGGATTGAAGTGCCCGTCGGCCCAGCTCGCGACCCGCCGCGCCACGGCGTGGGCGAACTCGTTGGCGGGTCCCGCCACGAAGGTGTCGAAGGTGAAGCGCTCCTGCAGCCCCGCGATGCGCGAGGAGGCGGCCGCCACCGGAGCCACCGCCGGAACGTCCGTAGACACCGGTTGGGCGATCTCGATGACCTCAGCGATGACCTCGCCGGCCGCCTCGAACTCGGTGCGCGATTTCAGGTCGAGGCGGCGGCCCTGCGGGTCGTTCTGCGCCCACAGTTCGCCGATGCGACGCCAGGCGTTGCGGCGGATCCAGTCGCGCGCGATGCCGGTCGGCGTCACCAGCACCAGCGAGCCGCCCGGCCCCTCGCGCAGCGACGCCTGCGACAGCCAGGATCCGAAAGTGTCGTCGCCCAGCTCCCGCCGCAGCGCCTGACACGCTTTGCCCCAAAGGGCGCCAACCGGCGATTGTGCCGCCATGGTCGCATAGCCCCTGTTCGTCATCTGCCCCACCCGATCAGCTTGTAAGCCCCAACATCCCACACACCCTCGTCGCGGCCCCCCGCGCCGGGGTTCTCAGCGGACACGAAGGCTCAAGCGGAGGTCGCTGGTGCGCCCCCGGCCTTCTTTTTTCCAGGCGATGGAAAGTCCGTCTGAGAGCCTCAGAGTAGTCAGCGAGGTTGGGCTCGCAAGCATGAAATTTAGCTTCGCCGTGTCATATTTTTGTTGACTCCGCGCAGGCCCAAATCCCGCAAGGGAAAGCCGGGTGGCCGAGCTTGTTCAGTGAGCAAATTCGTCGCACCTGGTGTGCAATGCACAATAGAAAACAGGCCGGCGAGAAACCTCGGCCGACCTGCTAAGCTTCTGAATTTTCTGATACTTCCGCGACAGGGCGTCGCAGGGTGCACAAAGCCTAGGCGGTCGCCAGTTTCTTCAGCTGGGCGGCCAGGCGGGAGACCTTCCGCGATGCCGTGTTCTTGTGCAGGACGCCCTTGGTGACCGCCCGCATGAGCTCGGACTGGGCCTGGACGAAGGTGTCCTTCGCGACGCCCGCGTCGCCGGCGGCCAGCGCCTCTTCGAACTTGCGGACATAGGTGCGCACGCGCGAGCGGCGAGCCTTGTTGACCTCGGTGCGGCGCGCGATCTTGCGGATGGCCTTCTTGGCGCCGGGGTTATTGGCCATGGATGTCGAACCTCGAAAACGGATGTGGCCGCGCGCTCGCGGGCCGGAAACGGGAGGGCGGGCCTATACGTCAGGCGCCGCCCCCGGTCAATGCGACCGGCCGGTCAGCGGCCCTTGAAGTCGGGTTTGCGCTTCTCGACGAAGGCCGCCATGCCCTCCTTCTGGTCCTCGAAGGCGAACAGGGAGTGGAACAGCCGCCGCTCCAGCGCCACCCCGGTGGCCAGCGTGGTCTCGTAGGCCGCCTCGACCAGCTCCTTGTTCATCATCACCGCCAGCGGCGAGAGCGAGGCGATCTTGGCCGCCGCCGCCAGCGCCTCGTCCATCAGTCTGTCGGCGGGGACCACGCGGCTGACCAGGCCCGCGCGCTCGGCCTCGGCGGCGTCCATCATCCGGGCGGTCAGGATCATGTCCATCGCCTTGGCCTTGCCCACGAAGCGGGTCAGCCGCTGGGTGCCGCCGATGCCGGGCGCGACGCCCAGGTTGATCTCCGGCTGGCCGAACTTCGCGGTCTCGGCGGCGATGATGAAGTCGCACATCATGGCCAGCTCGCAGCCGCCGCCCAGCGCATAGCCCGCCACCGCCGCGATGATCGGCTTCCTGAACGTCTCGATCCGGCGCGCCGCGCTGGTGAAGAAGTCCAGCATGAACATCTGGGCGTAGCTCTTGTCGCTCATCTCCTTGATGTCGGCGCCGGCCGCAAAGGCCTTCTCCGAGCCGGTCAGCACCAGGCAGCGCACCGCCTCGTCGGCCTCGGCGGCGTCGAGCGCGGCGGCCAGTTCCGACAGCAGGGTGGAGTTCAGCGCGTTCAGCGCGTCCGGCCGGTTCAGCCGGATCAGGGTCACGCCGGCCGACTGGGTCTCCACGATCAGGGTCTCAAAGGTCATCCACTCGTCTCCCTACGGTCCCTCGACCGCGATCCCGCGCCGCCGCAGCATGGCCGGCACCCCATCCTGCCCGATCAGGTGCGCCGCCCCGACGATCACCACCGTCTCGCCCGAGCCCTTCAGACGCTGGGCTATCGTATCGGCCCAGCGCGCGTTGCGCTCGACGACCAGCCGACGATACAGCGCCGGCGCGGCGCGGCGCATCGGTTTCAGGCCCTGCGTTTCCAGCGCCTTCAGGTCGCCCTCCATCCAGGCCTTCACCAGGTCGGGATAGGCGTGCGGGTTCTCCTGCATCTCGCGCAGCGTGTCTTCCAGCGAGGCGATCTGGTCCTTCTCCGGCGTGTCGGCGAAGAAGGCGATCTGCTCTTCGGGCGTCTCGAAGGCGCGGCGGTCGGCGCTGGCGGGCGCGGCCAGGTCGAGGGTCCGCTCGACCCCGTCGGAGCCGTTCGCGCCGCCGTTGGCGAGCTCGGCCACGCCCAGCGTGACCTCCGCGAGCCAGGGCTGCATCCGGTCGAGCGAGGGGAAGGACAGGTTCATGGCGGCGGCGGCCTTCTCCAGCCGCTTGCGTCCGAGCGGCGAGAGTTTCTTGCTCAGCCGCTCGCCCGCCGGCAGCAGCCCGCGGGTCGCGGCGATCTGGGCGGCGGCCAGGGAGTCGGTCGCGTCCAGCGGCAGCTCGAACCAGACGTCGTTGGCCTGCTGAAGCGCCGTGTCCAGCGCCTGCGGCCGCCAGTCGAGCCCGGGCGGCAGCATGTGGACCGACCCGAAGATGACGATGGTGGAGTCGTGGTCCCGGATCACCCAGACCGGCGGCTGGGCCGCGGCGGGCAGGGCGGCGGCGAAGGCGGCGATCAGGGCCAGGAGGAAGCGTTTGAACACCGGCGGAGCCTAGCGCTGGCAGACGGGACAATGGAAGGTGGAGCGGCCCGCCTGGACCGTCCGCCGCACGATTCCCCGGCAGCCCGGCGTCGGGCAGGGCTCGCCCTCGCGGTCGTAGACCCGGAAGCGATGCTGGAAATAGCCCAGCGCCCCGTCGGCGTTCGCATAGTCGCTGATCGAGGATCCGCCCGCCTCGATCGCCTCCGCCAGCACCTCGCGTATGGCCGTCACCAGCGGCTCCAGCCTGCGCTTCGCGATCCCGCCGGCGGGCTTGGTCGGCGAAATGCCCGCCCGGTGCAGCGCCTCGCAGACATAGATGTTGCCAAGGCCCGCCACGATCCGCTGGTCGAGCAGCAGCGTCTTGGACCCCTGCTTGCGTCCGGCGAAGGCCTTGGCGAGGTATGACCCGGTAAGACCGGGCCCCAGCGGCTCTGGCCCCATCCCCCTGAACCACGGATGCTCCCAAAGGTCGTCCGTCGGGATCAGGTCCATGAAGCCGAACCGGCGAGGGTCGTAGTAGGTCACCCGCGCCCCGTCCTCGGTTTCGAAGACCACATGGGCGTGCTTCGGATCGGGCGGGTTGGCGTAGAGGAAATCGCCGGGCCGCACCGCCGCCTTCGCCGTCTCCACCTCGAAGCGGCCGGTCATACCCAGATGCATGACCAGCGTGTCGCCCCGGTCGAGCGGCGCCAGCAAATACTTCGCCCGCCGGTCCAGCCGCTCGATCCGCACCCCGGTCAGCCGCTGGACGAAACCCTCGGGCAGCGGAAAGCGCAGGTCGGGCCTGCGCGCCTCGACGCGCACCAGCCGCGCGCCGGCCAGCGCGGGCGTGAGGCCGCGCCGGACCGTCTCGACTTCGGGAAGCTCGGGCATCGCCGCCTTCTTCTCACGGCGCGCGCCTTAGCGGAACCGTCAGCGCTGGCGTGCTCTATGCCGGGAAGCTAAGACGCAAGCGCAATGACCAAGCCCACCGCCACCTTCGGCTACCAGGACGTCGACCCCGCCGAGAAGCCCTCGCTGGTGCGGGGCGTCTTCGACCGGGTCGCCAACCGCTACGACCTGATGAACGACCTGATGAGCGCGGGCGTACACCGGCTGTGGAAGGACGCCATGGCCAGCCGGCTGAACCTGCAGCCCGGCGAGACGGTGATCGATTGCGCCGGCGGCACCGGCGACATGGCCCGCCTCTACGCGCGGATGGCGAGGCGCGCCCAGCAGCGGCGGGGCGGCCAGGACGCGAAAGTGGTGGTCGTCGACTACAACGCCGAGATGATCGCCGCCGGGCGGACGAAGGGCTCGGAGCCGGAGATCGTCTGGGCGGTCGGCGACGGCCAGCGCCTGCCGCTGCCCGACCGGTGCGCCAACGCCTACTCCATCGCCTTCGGCATCCGTAACTTCACCGATATCCCCGCGGCCCTTCGCGAGGCGCGGCGGGTGCTCAAGCCCGGCGGGCGGTTCCTGTGCCTGGAGTTCTCGCGCCCGGTCACCGAGGCGCTGCAGAAGGCCTACGACGCCTATTCCTTCAACGTCATCCCGCGCATCGGCGAGCTGGTGGTGAAGGACCGCGCCTCCTACCAGTACCTGGTCGAAAGCATCCGGCGTTTCCCCGACCAGCGGGCCTTCGCCGGCATGATCGAGGATGCGGGCTTCTCGCGCGTCGGCTTCACCAACTTCGCGGGCGGGATCGCGACCCTGCACCACGGCTGGGCGATCTAGGCGATGGCTGGGCTGGCGTCCTTCGGCCGGCTGGTCGCCGCGGGCTGGACGCTGGCGCGCGCCGACGCGCTCTTGCCGCGCGAGTTCGACGAACGCTACCCCGGCGGCCTGCAGACGGCGGGCCGCATTGTCCGGGTCTTTGCGGGCCGGGAGGCGCGGAATGGGCGTCCGGGCGAGCGGCTGGCGCGCGCGCTGGAGCGGCTTGGCCCCGTGGCCATCAAGCTTGGCCAGTTCCTCTCCACCCGCTCCGACATCCTGGGCGAGCAGTTCGCCATCGATCTCGCCCGGCTGAAGGACCGCCTGGCGCCCTTCGACACCGGCGAGGCGCGCCGCTGCGTCGAGGAGGGGCTGGGGCGTCCCATCGACGAGCTGTTCACGACCTTCGGCGAGTCCGTCGCCGGGGCCTCGCTGGCGCAGGCGCACGACGCGACGCTGAAGGACGGCCGCCACGTGGCGGTGAAGGTGCTTCGCCCCGGCATCGAGCGGCGCGTGGCCCGCGACATCGAAACCCTGCGGATGGCGGCGGGACTGGTCTCAGGCCTTGGCCCCACCGCCCGCAGGCTGGAGCCGCGCGCCTTCGTGGCGACCGTCGTCCGCGCGCTGGAGCTGGAGCTCGACATGCGCTTCGAGGCCGCCGGCGGGGCCGAGCTCGGCGAGGTCATGGCGCACGACGGCTACATGCGCGCGCCCAAGGTGGTCTGGGACGGCGTCGGCAAGCGGGTGCTGACCACCGAATGGGCGCAGGGCATGCCGCTCTCCGATCCGGCCGCGCTGGAGCAGCCGGGGATCGACCGGCCGACGGCGGCGACCAACCTGGTGCGCGCCTTCCTGGCCCAGGCGCTGGACCACGGCGTCTTCCACGGCGACCTGCACGAGGGGAACCTGTTCCTGGCGCCGCCGGCCATGCTGACGGCCGTGGACTTCGGGATCGTGGGGCGGCTGGGGGCCAACGAGCGGCGCTACCTCGCCCAGATCCTCTACGGCCTGCTGACGCGGGACTACCGGCGCGTGGCCGATATCCACTTCGAGGCCGGATACGTGCCGCCAAGCGAAGACCGCGACGCCTTCGCCCAGGCGCTGAGGGCGGTGGGCGAGCCGGTGTTCGGCCGCACCGTGCGCGACGTCTCCATGGGCCGGGTGCTGGCCCAGCTGTTCGAGATCACCGGCATGTTCAACATGCGCCTGCGCCCCGAGCTCGTGCTGCTGCAAAAGACCATGGTGACCGTCGAGGGCGTCGCCCGCCGCATCGATCCCGACTGCGACCTGTGGGCCGCGGCCGACCCGGTGGTGCGCCGCTGGGTCGCCCGCGAGGTCTCCCCCGCCGCCATCGCCCGCGACCTCGCCGAGGACGTCCGCAAGGC
>CAMLKO010000056.1 GCA_946480495.1 uncultured Caulobacteraceae bacterium | reverse complement strand
CGATCCACGGCGGGGTGCTGGGCGCCTTCATGGAGATGACGGCGCTGGCCCAGCTATCCATCAAGGAGGGCCAGGCGCGCCAGCCGCGCGTCATCGACGTCTCGATCGAATACCTGCGCTCGGGGCGGCCGCTGACCACCTACGCTCGCGCCGAAATCAAGAAGGTCGGCCGCCGGATCGCCAACGTCCACGTCGAGGCCTGGCAGGAGCAGCGGGCCGCGCCCATCGCGGCCTTGCGGGGCCACTTCCTGGTCACGCCGATCGAGAAGCCGGCGAAATGATGCTGACCAGTCCCGCCGCGGTGATCTTCGACGCGGACGGGGTGCTGGTGGACTCCGAAATCCTCGCCGTCGAGGTGGAGATCGTCATGCTGGCGGAGCTGGGTCTGACCTACGAGCCCGCCGAATACCGCCGCCGGTTCCTGGGGCTCCACGACCACGACTTCCGCGATGCGCTCGACATCGACTGCCGCGCGACGATCGGTCAGCCGCTGCCGGCCGACTTCCTGCACCGCACCCACGCGCGGCGGCTCGCGGCGTGCAAGGAGCGCCTGACAGAGGTGGCCGGAGCGAGCGCCGCCATCGGCGCGCTGACGAAACAGAAGGCGGTCGCCAGCTCATCGCCCACCGCCTTCCTGCGCGAGAAGCTGGCGTTGGGCGGCCTGCTCGAACTCTTCGACCCGCACGTCTATTCGGCCGACATGGTCGGTCGCGGAAAGCCCGATCCGGCCGTTTTCCTGCATGCGGCCGACAACCTGCGCGTCGATCCGGCCGCCTGCGTCGCCATCGAGGACAGCGTCAACGGCGTGCTATCGGCGAAGGCGGCGGGCATGGAGGTCTGGGGCTTTTGCGGCGGCGGACACATGGACAATGACGCCGCGCGCAGGCTCGTCGAGGCCGGCGCGCACCGGATGGTCGCCGACTGGGCGCAAGCGCGGGGGCTGTTCGCCGCCTTCGGTTGACCCTATACCGCGCGGCCATGTTTGAAGGCCTTTCCCACCTCGCCCGCGACGCCAAGCCCTGGCCGTTCGAACAGGCGCGCAACCTACTTGCTCGCGTCCTGCGGCTGCGCCTGACCGACGCCGAGCGCGACCTCGCCTTTTCGCTGATCAACGAGGGCAAGGCGGGCGAGGCCGTCGCCACCTTCCCGCAGCTGACCAGGCCCGTGGTCCTGCAATGCGGCTACGGCGCGTCCGGCCTGCCGCACATGGGCACCTTCGGCGAGGCGGCGCGGCCGACCATGGTGCGCACGGCCTTCCGCGCGCTGACCGACGACGCCATACCGACGCGGCTGATCGTCTTCTCCGACGACATGGACGGCCTGCGGAAGATCCCCGACAACGTCCCCAACCGCGAGATGCTGCTGGAGGACCGCGACAAGCCGGTCCGCGACGTGCGCGATCCCTTCGGCGAGCACGAGAGCTTCGGCGCCCACAACAACGCCCGGCTGCTGGCCTTCCTCGACGGCTTCGGCTTCGACTACGAGTTCCTGTCGGCCACCGACTGCTACCGTTCGGGCAGGTTCGATCCGGTGCTGCTGACCGCGCTGGAGCGGTTCGACGCCATCCAGAAGGTGATGCTGCCGACGCTCGGCGAAGAGCGCCGCGCCACCTATTCGCCCTTCCTGCCGATCAGCCCAAAGACCGGGCGCGTGCTGCAGGTCCCGACGCTGGAGCGGCATCTGGACCGCGGGACCATCGTCTTCGCCGACGAGGACGGGACGCTGACCGAGGTCCCCGTCACCGGCGGCCATGTGAAGATGCAGTGGCGCCCCGACTGGGCGATGCGCTGGACGGCGCTCGGCGTCGATTACGAGATGAGCGGCAAGGACCTGATCGACTCGGTCCGCATCTCCAACCAGGTGTGCCGCGTGCTGGGCGGCGAGCCGCCGGAGAGCTTCCACTACGAGCTCTTCATGGACGAGAACAACCAGAAGATCTCCAAGTCCAAGGGCAACGGCCTGACCATGGAGGACTGGCTGCGCTACGCCGCGCCGGAGAGCCTGGCCTACTACATGTACATGTCGCCCAAGTCGGCCAAGCGGCTCTACTTCGACGTCATCCCCAAGGCCGCCGACGAATACCTCCAGCAGCTCGACGCCTGGACGCGCCGGCCCTCAGCCGAGCCCGACCTGAACAACCCGGTCTGGCACGTGCACGCGGGCAAGCCGCCGGCCAAGCCCTCGCCGGTGTCGTTCTCGCTGATGCTGAACCTGGTGTCGGCGGCGGACGCCCACTCGAAGGACATCCTCTGGGGCTTCCTGTCGAAGCACATCCCCGGCGCGACGCCGGAGACCGAGCCGCTGCTCGACCGCCTCGTCGGCTACGCCCTGAACTATTACGAAGACTTCGTCCGCCCGAACAAGCGCTTCCGCAGCCCCGACGCGAAGGAGCGCGCGGCGATGGAAGACCTGCTCGCCCGCTTCAAGGCGCTGCCTGCGGACGCCGACGCCGAGACCATCCAGAACGAGGTCTATGAAGTCGGCAAGACGCACGGCTTCGAGCCCCTGCGGGGCTGGTTCCAGGCCCTCTACGAAGTCCTGCTCGGCCAAAGCCAGGGCCCGCGCTTCGGCTCCTTCGCCGCCATCTTCGGGCTCGACCGCACGATGGCGCTGATCGAGGAGAAGCTGGCTTAGCCCGCCACCCGCCCGGTGATCGTGGCCACGGCCTGCAGGCGCGCATCGCACTCTTCGGCGAAGCGGCGGGCGAGGTCGCGTACGCCCGCGGGGTAGGCGTCGCCGCCTTCGGCGACGTCGCCGGCGATCTGCTGGGCCTCGGCCATTGCGGCGGTCAGCGCGTGGATGTGGGTGCGGGCAAGCTCCCGCGCTTCGGCCTGGAGACGGCGGACGCGCTGGGCGACGGGTTCCTGCAAGGCTTCGGGAGCGTTGCTGGCGACGACGCTGAAGGTCGGGCTCATGGGACGCCTCTTTCCGGTCTGAACGCCTTCGCCGTCCCGTTTTGAGCGGCGCGAAGGCCTGTGCCGCATTTCCTGCAGGAACCGTGCCGACGCCGCGCTACTGGCTGGCCCAGATGATGCGGGCGATCCAGGCGATGTTCTTCCGCTCGATGACGCGGCCTTCGTAGTCCGGGTTCAGGGAGGCGAGTTCGATGGTGCGGGCGGTGAGGCGGGCGACTTCCTTGGCCATGACTTCGCCGCCGGTGGTCTTGACCACCACCCGGTCGCCGCGGCGGGGTTCGGCGATCGGGGTGACCACGATGCGGTCGCCGTCGCGATAGACCGGCGCCATGGAGTCGCCGCTGATCTCCAGCGCGTAGCAGCCCTCCTCCGCCATGCCCGGAAATGCGACCTCCTCCCACCCCTGCCCGACCGGGAAGCCCGCGTCGTCGAAGAAGCCGTCGGAACCGGCCTGGGCGAACCCGATGAGCGGCACCCCGCGCGCCGGGCGCTGACCCTGGGCGAGTTCGGCGAACTCGGCGAAGGAGACGCCTGTGGCGGTGAGCACCTTCGCCAGGCTTTCGGTCGACAGCCAGCGGGGGCGGCTGTCGGTCTCGGGGCCGCTGCGCTTGGAGCGGTTGAAGCTGGTGGGGTCGAGGCCCGCCATGCGGGCCAGGCCAGAGGGCGTCATGTCGAAGCGCGCGGCCAGTTTGTCGATGGCGGTCCAGATCTCCTGGTGGTCGAGCGCGGACATGGGCGATGGCGTTTCCTCTGCTACTTTAACGCGAGGACCTACGCTGATCCGCTAGGAATGTAAACCTATGAGTGCGCCACGAGGCGTTGCCGCGCGCCGGTCATCAGCGCCCCGACCGCCGCGCAGCGGCAAATGAGCAGGGCGCGCAGCCAGACCTGCGGCCCGACGTCCGGCTGCAGCAGGAAGGCGAGGCTGCTGGCCGCGGCCACCGCCTCCGCCGCCAGCGCCCAGACGGGCCACCGGCGCGGCGCCTTCCAGGCGATCTTGGCGAGCCAGCCGGCCGCGGCGAGGTCCAGGATCATCAAAATCCAGGCTGCGGCATGAGGGCGCGGGTCTGTCGAGGCCAGCACCCAGGCGATGCCCAGCCCCGCGAAGGCCACCACCGCCTTGCGTTCGCGTTCGTCCCCGAAAAACACAGCAAGAACAGCACTCAGGACGAGCGCTGAGCCGTACCAAAGCGGCGCCGGCATCGCGATTTCCCCCCGGTTATCGCTGACCCAATCTGGCACTCATTGACACCAATGTAAATGTCTGATAGTTGACGCTTACGTAAGAGGAATTTACCGTGCAGCGGCTCCCCGATAAAGGGGAGGAGGAGAGGAATACGCCGAAATGCCTATCGAGCTGCGTCGCCCCGAACGCACCTTCACCATTCGCCAGCTCTGTCTGGAGTTCAAAGTCACGCCGCGCGCCCTGCGCTTCTACGAAGACAAGGGTCTGCTGGCGCCGGCGCGTGAAGGTCTCAACCGTGTCTATTCCTACAAGGACCGGGCGCGGCTGCAGCTCATCCTCCGCGGCAAGCGGGTGGGTCTGTCTCTCGCGGAGATCCGCGAGATCCTCGATCTCTACCGGGCCGAAGACGGCGGGGCGACGCAGTACGCCCGGTCGCTTCGCAAGTTCCAGGAGCGGATCGTGGCTCTCGAGCAGCAACGCGAAGACATCGAAGGCGCCATCCAACAGCTGCACGAGGCGTGCGAACGGCTCGAAAAGCGTCTTGCCGAGACCCGGCCCGACCTGCTCCCGCGGGCGGCCGACTACGAGCAGGCGCTGGCGGCCCGTCTCGACGCCTGACCGGCGTATTCAGTCCACCCTGCACGACTTCCTTTTGCGAGTACCCGCGCGACCGTCCTGACCGGCGGCCGCGCTTCGTTTGACCATGTGGCCACGCCCTCGAAGAAGGACGCTTGAATGACCTACCACCCGCCCGTGCGCGACCACGTCTTCATCCTGAAAGACGTGCTGGACATCGAGAAATATTCCAACCTTCCCGGCTTCTCGGACGCGCCGTGGGAAGTCATCGAGCAGATCCTCGACCAGGGCGCCAAGTTCACCGCCGAGGTGCTCGCGCCGCTGAACAGCGTCGGCGACAAGGTCGGCTGCAAGTGGAGCCCCGACTTCACCGTCGCCACGCCGCCCGGCTTCAAGGACGCCTACAAGACGATGGTCGAGAACGGCTGGCTTGGCCTGTCGTCGGACCCGAAGTACGGCGGCCAGGGCCTGCCGCGCATCCTGTCGCTCTCCTATTCGGAGATGAGCACGGCCGCCAACATGGCCTTCTCGATGTATCCGGGCCTGACGCACGGGGCGGCGGAGGCGATCCACGCCGGCGCCTCCGACGAGCTGAAGGACCTCTACCTGCCCAAGATGGTGCCCGGCGAGTGGGGCGGCACCATGAACCTGACCGAGCCGCAATGCGGCACGGACCTGGGGCTTCTGCGCACCAAGGCGGTTCCCGACGGCGACGGCTCCTACAAGATCACCGGCCAGAAGATCTGGATCAGCGGCGGCGAGCACGACATGGCCGACAACATCGTCCATCTGGTGCTGGCCCGCATCGAGGGCGCGCCGGAAGGCGTGAAGGGCATCAGCCTGTTCATCGTTCCGAAGTTCATTCCCGACGCGGACGGCAATCCGGGCGAGCGCAACAACGTCAAGTGCGTGGGCCTGGAAGAGAAGATGGGCATCCACGGCAACGCCACCTGCGTCATGCAGTACGAGGACGCCAAGGGCTGGCTGATCGGCGAGCCCAACAGCGGCCTGAAGATCATGTTCGTGATGATGAACGAGGCGCGCGTGGGCGTGGGCCTGCAGGGCCTCGGCCAGGCGGAAGCCGCCTACCAGGCCGCCGCCCAGTTCGCCAAGGAGCGCCTGCAGATGCGCTCGCTGACCGGCGTGAAGAACCCGGACGGCCCGGCCGACCCGATCATCGTCCACCCCGACGTGCGGCGCATGCTGCTCGACACCAAGGCCTTCGTCGAAGGCGCCCGCTGCTTCCTGTTCTGGACGGCGCTGCGCGGCGACCTCTCGCGCGTCGAGCCGGACGACGCCGAGCGCGAAAAGGCCAGCGACTACATGGCCCTGCTGACGCCGGTGGTGAAGGGCTTCCTGACCGACAAGGGCTTCAAGGCCTGCGTCGACGCCATGCAGGTGCACGGCGGCTCGGGCTTCACCGAGCACTTCCCGGTCAGCCAGTACCTGCGCGACGCCCGCATCACCATGATCTACGAGGGCACCAACGGCATCCAGGCGCTCGACCTGATCGGCCGCAAGCTGCCGGCCAAGAACGGCCGGGGCATCATGACCTTCCTGGCCGAACTGGACACTTTCGCCAACGACAACGACGGCGACGGTGAGCTGAAGCCCTTCGTGGACGCGGTGCGTTCCTCCAAGGAGCAGCTGCAGGACGCGGCCATGTGGCTGATGCAGAACGGGCTGCAGAACCCCGACCACGCCGCCGCGGCCTCGGTCGATTTCATGCACCTCTTCGGCTACACGGCGCTCGCCTACATGTGGGCGATCATGGCCAAGACCTCGCTGTACCAGAAGGCCAACGGCGGGGGCGACGATCCCTTCTACGACAACAAGCTGACGACGGGCCGCTATTACATCGAGCGGCTCTTGCCTGACGCTGCGTCGCATCTGGCAAAACTGAAGACTGGAGCGGACACCATGATGTCCATGCCGGTCGACGCCTTCTAAGCGGGCGGATCAGAACGGCGTATAAGTCCGGTCCCGGGCGCTCCCGCAGCGTCCGGGACCGTTTGTTTCTGGAGAACCGCCGTGCCGGTCCTGAACGTCGAACGTCCCGCCTTCCTCGCCGACGAGGAAATGAACATCTTCTCCGACGCGGTCGGGAAGTTCTTCGAGGAGCATGCGCCGCCGGAGGTCACCGCGCGCTGGCGCGAGCAGGGCGTCGTCGACCGCGACATGTGGAACAAGGC
>CAMLKO010000055.1 GCA_946480495.1 uncultured Caulobacteraceae bacterium | reverse complement strand
GGCTTCTCGCGCGACGACGTCGACGCCTATGCGGTCGAAAGCCAGAAGCGCGCGGCGCGGGCCTGGGAAGAAGGCCGGTTCAAGAAGTCGGTCATCGGGGTGAAGGACCAGATGGGCCTGACCATCCTCGACCGCGACGAACACCTGCGGCCCGACGCGACGATGCAGAGCCTCGCCTCGCTGAACCCGTCGTTCGCCGCCCCGGGCGAGCTGGCGTTCGACGCGGTAGTGACCCAGCGCTATCCGCAGGTCGAGCGGATCAACCACGTGCACCACGCCGGCAACTCCTCGGGCATCGTCGACGGCGCTGCGGGCGTCCTCTTCGGCACCAGGGAGATGGGCGAGGCGATGGGGCTGAAGCCCCGCGCGCGGGTGAAGGGCATGGCCTCGATCGGCTCGGAGCCCTCCATCATGCTGACCGGCCCCTCCTTCGTGACCGAGAAGCTTCTGAAGAAGCTCGGCATGGAGGTCGGCGACATCGACGTCTATGAGCTGAACGAGGCCTTCGCCTCGGTCGTGCTGCGCATGATGCAGGCGCTGGATATCCCGCACGAGAAGATGAACGTGAACGGCGGCGCCATCGCCATGGGCCACCCCCTGGGCGCGACCGGGGCCATGATCCTCGGCACCGTGCTGGATGAGCTGGAGCGGACCGACAAGGAAACCGCTCTCGTCACCCTCTGCGTCGGCGCCGGCATGGGCACCGCCACCGTCATCGAACGCGTCTAGACCTCAGGAATAGCGACAATGGAAAACTTCAAGATCGAGGTCGATGGCGACGGCGTTGCGCTGGTCACCTTCGACGTGCCCGGCCGCAGCATGAACACCATCACCCAGTCGGTGATGCGCGAGTTCCCGCAGCTGATCGAGCAGATCAAGACCGACGCCGCCATCAAGGGCGCGGTCATCGCCTCGGGCAAGGCGTCGGGCTTCTGCGCCGGCGCGGACCTGGGCGAACTGGGCGGCGCGGCAGGCGCCGGTCAGGACAACCGTTCGGCCGAAGAGAAGCTGCGGGCTCAGTTCGACAGCTCCTTCACCCTGAACCGCACGCTGCGGGCGCTGGAAACCTGCGGCAAGCCGGTGGCCATCGCGCTGGAAGGCCTCGCGCTCGGCGGCGGGCTGGAGATCGCGCTGGCCGGCCACTATCGCGTGGCGGCCAAGAACCCGAAGCTGCAGCTGGGTCTCCCCGAAGCCAAGGTGGGCCTCTTGCCCGGCGCCGGCGGCACCCAGCGGCTTCCGCGGATCATGGGGGCGATGAACGCCCTGCCGCTGATCCTGGAAGGCAAGTCGATGACCGCCGAGGAGGCGCTCGCCAAGGGCGTGGTCCACGAGCTGGTCGAGCCGGGCCAGGCGGTCGAGGCCGCCAAGACCTGGGTCAAGACCAAGGGCGACCCGGTCCAGCCGTGGGACAAGAAGGACTTCAAGATCCCCGGCGGCGGGCCCTACACGCCGGGCGGCGCGCAGGTGTTCATCGTCGGCAACGCCATGCTGCGCAAGCAGACCTTCGGCAACTATCCCGCCCAGCTGAACATCCTGAAGTGCGTCTATGAGGGCCTGCAGGTTCCCATCGACGCGGGCCTGCGCATCGAGACGCGCTACTTCCTCAAGACCATGTCCACGCCGCAGGCGCGGGCGATGATCCGCTCGCTGTTCCTGTCGATGCAGGAGCTGGGCAAGGGCGCCAGCCGCCCGCAGGGCTTCGACAAGTACGACGTCAAGAAGGTCGCCGTTCTGGGCGCCGGCATGATGGGCGCGGGCATCGCCTACGTTCAGGCCATGGCCGGCATCGAAACGGTCCTGATCGACCAGTCGCAGGAAGCCGCCGACAAGGGCAAGGACTACTCCAGGAAGCTTCTGGAGAAGGCCATCGGCCGCAAGAAGATGACGCAGGAGAAGGCCGACCAGGTCCTCGCGCTCATCACGCCGACCACCGACTACAGCCACGTGAAGGGCTCGGACCTCGTCGTCGAGGCGGTGTTCGAAAGCCGCGAGATCAAGGCCGACGTCACCCAGAAGGCCGAGGCGCAGCTGGCCGACACCGCCGTGTTCGGCTCCAACACCTCGACCCTGCCGATCACCGGCCTGGCCAAGGCCTCCGCTCGCCCGGCCAACTTCATCGGCATCCACTTCTTCTCGCCGGTCGACAAGATGGGCCTGGTCGAGATCATCATGGGCAAGGAGACGAGCCAGGAGACGCTGGCCAAGTCGATCGACTACGTCCTGAAGATCAAGAAGACCCCCATCGTCGTGAACGACAGCCGCGGCTTCTACACCAGCCGCTGCTTCGGCACCTTCGTCACCGAAGGGCTGGAAATGCTGACCGACGGCATTGCGCCGGCGATCATCGATAACGTCGGTAGGGCCACCGGTATGCCCCGCGGTCCGCTCGAGATGAACGACGACGTGGCGCTCGACCTGGCCCACAAGGTCCGCGAGGCGACGAAGAAGGACCTCGGCGACCAGTATGTCGCCGGACCCGTCGACACCCTGATCTCCAAGATGGTGGTCGATCTTGGCCGGTATGGCCGCAAGAACGGCAAGGGCTTCTACGACTATCCGGCGGATGGGCCCAAGCGCCTGTGGCCGGGGCTTTCCGACCTCGCGCCGGTGAAGACCGCCGATGCGACCAAGGAGCTGATCGAAGAGATCCGCACGCGCCTGCTCTACCGCCAGGCCGTCGAGGCCGCGCGCTGCTTCGAGGAAGGCGTCGTCACCGATCCGCGCGATGCGGACGTGGGCGCGATCCTCGGCTGGGGCTTTGCGCCCTGGACCGGCGGGCCGATCAGCCTGATCGATTCCGTCGGCGCGGCGAAGTTCGTCGAAACCTGCGACCGGTTAACCGAAAAGTATGGCTCGCGGTTCGCTCCGCCCAAGCTTCTTAGGGAGATGGCGGCCTCCGGAGAGACCTTCTACGGCCGGTTCGCCAAGGCCAAGGCCGCCTAAGCGGTTGATCCATAAGGAAGACCTTAAAGGCCCGGCCCTCGCGCCGGGCCTTTTCGCTAACCGGCCTTAACCAACAGCGGTAGCGCTGTTCTTTCATTCTCATTTAGGAACCCGGGCGTAGGTTGCGGCCTCAAATTGGGGAAACGCATGCTCCTGTCCGGACAGGAAGACAGGTACGGGCTGCTCGCCGCCGCGCAATCGCGCCGGCGTCACCTGCCCATGCGTTTCATCGCCGTGGCCTTGATCGCCGTCGGCGTCCAGATGACCTACAACTGGTGGCAGGTCTGGATCTGGCTGGCCATCTACCTCGGCGCCCAGGTTCTGGAGCTGTCGCTGAACGGGCCGCTGCTCAAGAAGCCGCCGCAAACGCCCGCGCTGGCGGTGCTGACCGCGATCCCGCTCTACGTTCCCTCGGGCATCGCCTTCTGCGCGCTCGGCCCCGTGCTCTGGGTGGAAGGCGGCCACTATGGCCCGGCGCTGGGCTTTGCGCTGATGGCGAGCTCGCTCACCAACCTGATCGCCATGAGCCGCGGCTCGCGGCTGGCCTTCACGGTTTCGGCCGTTCCTTACCTCTCCTTCCTGTTCCTGATGCCGCTGCTGGACTGGGGACGCACCAGCGGCGCCGAGATCGGCGCCCTGGTCTTCGCCGTCGCGGTGATCGCCTTCAACATCTTCGGCGCCTGGCTGACCACCGAGGAGGCCCGCAAGGCCGAGCTGGAGGCCAAGCTCGAATCCGACCAGCGCCGCCGCGAGGCCGAAGCCGCCGTCGAGGCCAAGTCGGCCTTCGTCGCCATGATCGGCCACGAGCTGCGCACGCCGATCAGCGCCATCCTGGCCGGCGCCAGCGAACTGGAGCGTAACGCCGCCTGCGCGAGCGGCCGCAGCCAGGCCGAGTTGATCGGCCATGCCGGCCAGATGATGCGCACCCTGCTCAACGACATGCTCGACTTCGCCAAGCTGGAAGCCGGGCGGATGAGCGTCGAGCAGATGCCGATCGACCTGCGCCGCACCATCGGCGAGGTGATCCGCATGTGGCAGCCGCAGGCCAAGGCCAAGGGCCTGAGGCTGCGGCTCGACGGCGCCGTCCACCTGCCGCGCTGGGTGAAGGGCGATCCGACCCGCCTTCGCCAGGTGCTCAACAACCTGCTGTCCAACGCCATCAAGTTCACCGAGACCGGCTCGGTCACGCTGCGCCTGGCCGTGGCGCGCGAGCCGGGCGGCCTCACCACCATCTCGATGGCGGTGGAGGACACCGGCCCCGGCATGACCGCCGACCAGATCGAGCGCCTGTTCACCCCCTTCGACCAGCTCGACGCGGGCGTGGCGCGCAAGTACGGCGGCTCGGGCCTGGGCCTGGTCATCAGCCGCGAGCTCGCCCGCCTGCTGGGCGGCGACCTCACGGCCTCGAGCGCCGCCGGCAAGGGCGCGAGCTTCGTCGTCACCCTCCCCTTCGAGGAGGTCGAGGCGCCCGCCATCGAGCAGGCCCCGGCCGCCGTCGAGGCCCGCGTGCTGGTGGTCGACGACCATGCCGTGAACCGCCAGGCCATTTCGCTGGTGCTGGCCCCGCTCGGCATCGTCCCGGAGACGGCGGCCTCGGCGGAAGAGGGCCTCGAGCGCCTGGCCCGCGAGCCCTTCGACATCATCCTCATGGACGTCTACATGCCCGGCATCGACGGCCGGGAGGCGACGCGCCGCCTGCGGGCCACCGTGGGTCCCAACCGCGAGACGCCCGTCATCGCCATCACCGCCTCGGCCACGCCCAAGGACTGGGACGCCTGCATGGCGGCCGGCATGAACGGCTATGTCGGCAAGCCGATCGAGCCCTCGCAGCTCTATGCGGTGCTCGAGGCCGTGGTCTCCGGTCAGACCGGTTTCGACGCCGAAGCGGCCTGATCCAGCAACGCCTTCAGGCGGGCCTGCACGGCCGCCCGATCCTTGAGCTCGCATTCCCACACCGTCTCGACGCGCCATCCGGCGGCCGTCAGCGCCTCTCGCGCGCGTTGGTCACGGGCGACGTTGCGGGCGACCTTGGCGGTCCAGTAGTCGCGGTTGGCCTTGGGCACGCGGGCGCCCCGCGCGCAGTCGTGTCCGTGCCAGAAGCAGCCGTGCACGAAGACGGCGAGGCGGCGTCCCGGCAGCACGATGTCGGGGTTGCCCGGCAGGTCCTTGCGATGGAGCCGGTAGCGCGCGCCGAGCCCCGTCAGCAGGCGGCGCACCGTGCGTTCCGGCGCCGTGTCGCGCCCCTTGACCCGGCGCATCACCGCCGAGCGTTTCTCCGGATCGAAGACGTCGCTCAAAGGCCCTCGAACAGCGCCGTCGACAGATAGCGCTCGGCGAAGCTCGGGATGATGGCGACGATGGTCTTGCCGGCGCTCTCGTCGCGCAGCGCGATGTCGAAGGCCGCCGTCAGCGCCGCGCCCGAGGAGATGCCGACCGGGATGCCTTCCACGCGCGCCGCGCGGCGGGCCATGTCGAAACTATCGTCGTTGGAGACTTTCACGACCTCGTCGATGACGCCTCGGTCGAGGATGGAGGGCACGAAGCCCGCGCCGATGCCCTGGATCTTGTGCGAGCCCGGCTGGCCGCCCGACAGCACCGCCGAGGTCTCCGGCTCGACCGCGACCATCTTCACCGAGGGCTTGCGGGCCTTCAGCACCTGGCCGACGCCGGTGATGGTGCCGCCGGTGCCGACGCCCGAGACAACCACGTCGACCGCGCCCTTGGTGTCGTTCCAGATTTCCTCGGCCGTCGAGACGCGGTGGATCAGCGGGTTGGCCTCGTTCTCGAACTGCTGGGGCATGACGGAGCCCGGGATTTCCGCCAGCAGCTCCTGCGCGCGGGCGACGGCGCCGCGCATCCCCTTCTCGGCCGGCGTCAGCTCCAGACGCGCGCCAAGGATCAGCAGCATCTTTCGCCGCTCCATCGAATTGGAGTCGGGCATCACCAGCACCACCGGGTAGCCCTTGGCGGCGCCGGCGAACGCCAGCGCGATGCCGGTGTTGCCGCTGGTCGGCTCGATGATGGTCGAGCCCGGCTTCAGCAGCCCTTGGGCCTCGAGCGACTCCACCATGGCGATGCCGATGCGGTCCTTCACCGAGGCGAGCGGATTGAAGAACTCGAGCTTGGCCAGCACCTCGCCCTTCGGCTTGATCTGCGCCGACAGCCTGGGCAGCCGCACCAGCGGCGTGTCGCCGATGGTGTCGATAATGGAGTCGAAGATCTTGCCCCGGCCCGCGCGCTTGAAACGGGCGGCGTCATAGGTGTTCGGCATCGCGGTCTCTCGTTGGAGCTCTCGGCGGCGACCTTATGCGGGCAAAGGCGCGGCGTTAAGCCAGAGAAACTGGGGCCGGCTTGAAGATCACTCCGCCGCGAGGGCCGGCGCGGCATCGCGGAGCAGCGGCTCCAGCAGCTGTTCGGCCAGCCAGCGGACCACGGGAACCGCGACCCCGTCGCCCACCACGTGCAGGGCCGCCGTGGCGCGCTCGGGCAGCCGGTAGCTGTCGGGCAGGCCCATCAGCCGCGCCCCTTCGCGGGGGGTGAGCAGCCGCGAGCGGACCTGGCCGTCCCGCATCAGCGCGATGGTCTGGCGGGAGGAGCCGCCGCGCGGCGTGCGCAGGCATCCGGCCAGTCCGTCGGTGCGCACCTCGGCCCGCTGGCCATCCGCCCGGGTTCGCCGGAACACCGCCCCGACGGATCCCTCCATCAACCGTGCGCGGTGCGCCGGAGTCATGAGCGAGACCAGGCGCCCCGTGTCCTCTTCCGGCCGCCAGCTCGCGTCGTCTTCGAGGATTGAACCCAGATCGCTGTTCCGCGTCGGCGGGGCCGGAACGCGCCACCAGCGCCATGAGCTCTTCAGGTCATCGGGCAGGCGCTCGAAGGCCGAGCGGACGGCCGGCGTGTGGAAGGCGCTGTCGCCGGTCAGCTCCGTGCGCGCTTC
>CAMLKO010000054.1 GCA_946480495.1 uncultured Caulobacteraceae bacterium | reverse complement strand
GCGCTGGTTTCGCCGTAGCCGGTGGCGAAGACGAAGGGGATGTGGCGGGCCTTCAGGGCCTCGGCGAAGGGGGTGACGAGGCGCCCGTTCAGGTTCACGTCGAGGACGGCGGCGTCGAAGTCGCGGCTTAAGAACTCCATCGCCTCGTCCAGCTCCACCGCCGTGCCGATCACGTCGGCGCCGGCGTCGTTGAGGCCCGCCTCCAGCTCCAGCGCCAGCAGGACGGCGTCCTCGACGATGAGGATGCGCAGGCCCTTCACGTCGCCGTCGGAGGCGGGGGTTTCGCCGGTGGAGGCGCCCACGGCCTCGGCCTGGGGCGGGGCGGCGATGACGGCCTCGGCGGTCTCGGCGGCGGCGGTGGAGAGGGCGCCGGCGTCGGCCTCGATATGGGCGCGCACGCCCTCGCGGCGATAGTCGATGCGCACCTCGCCGCCGAGCTCGCGGGCGGCGACCTGCTCGAGCATGGTGGCGCCGAAACCCTTGCGCTTGGGCGGGCTCACCGGCGGGCCGTCGTACTCGGTCCACTCCAGCACAAAGCCGCCGCCCTCGCGCTCGCGCCAGGCCACCACCACCCGGCCGGAGGGGAAGGACAGCGCGCCGTAGCGGATGGCGTTGGAGGCCAGCTCGTGCAGCGCCAGCGACAGCGCGTTGGCGGCGCGCGGGGTCAGCATGATCTCCGGCCCCTCCCAGCGCGCCTGGCCGGGGGCGAGGCCGCCCAGCTCGGCCGCGGCGATGTGGCCAAGCGAGGCGCCGCGCCAGCGGGTGGCGGTCAGCAGCTCGTGGGCCGAGGCCATCGCCTTCAGCCGCCCGGCGAAGGCCTTCAGGAAGCCGTCGAGCGAGGTGGTCTTGCGGGCCGACTGGGAGGCCAGCGACTGGACGGTCGCCAGCACGTTCTTCACCCGGTGGTCCAGCTCGGCCAGCAGGGCGACGCGGTGCTCCTCGTCGAGCTGGCGCTCGGTGATGTCCTGCAGCACGCCGATCAGGCGGTTGGAGCCGTCGGGAGCGACGGCGATGAGGCCCGCGCCGCGCATCCAGCGGACCTGGTTGTCGCTGGGCCGCACCATCCGGTACTCGACGAAGTAGCGGCCCCCGGCGCGGAGCTGGTCCTCGACCTCATGGCGCACGCGCTCGACATCGTCGGCGTGCACATAGCGGAAGGAGAACTGCCCGCCCTCGCCGCGCACGGACTCGCGGTCGATGCCGGTCAGCTCGCGAACGCGGGGGCTGATCAGGATCTGGTCGGTGTCCATCCGCCATTCGAATTCGCCCAGGCCCGCGGTCTCCAGCGCCAGACCGACGCGCTTGTCGTCGAAGGCGCGCTGCTCGGCGGCCAGGCGCTCGCCCAGGCGGCGCATCAGCTCGTCGACCGCCATGGCGGCGAGGTCGCCGAGCGCTGCGCTCTGGGCGTCGGTGACGGTGTCGTGCGGCTGCGGGTCGCCGACGACGAGCAGGCCCACCAGCTCGCCGGCCGGCAGGATCAGCGGGGCGCAGCCGTAGAAGCGCACGTCGACCTGGGTCAGCTCGGCCAGCCTGGGCGCGAAACGGGGGTCCTTCTGGAGGTCGGCGCTGATCGTCACCTCGCGGCAGGCGCCCATCAGGTCGGCCATGGAGCCGAGGCGCTCGTACTGGCCGTCGGGGATGCCGACGCGCGCCTTGTGCCAGATGCGGTCCTCGTCGAGGAACAGGATGGCCGCGCGCGGGGCCTCCATCACCGTGGCGGCGGTGCGCGCGATACGGTCGAAACACGGCTCCGGCGGGGTGTCGAGCACGCGCAGCTCGCGCAGCGCGCGAAGTCGGGCCGGCTCGTCGGGTCCAGGGATGGATGGCGCGCCGTCTTCCATGGGCGCATTCATACAAGGTGCGACCGATTGACGCGAGAAAAGACGAAAACTTTGTTCCAGCGCAATGAGGCCACGCTTGTTTCCGGCTTGGCTGGAACCTGCGCGAGCGGGGCGGCGTTGTCGTCCTGCTTGCCTTCAGCCGCCCCCGGTCTGGAGACCTTTCGAACACCCGGAGATCGCGATGCCCACGAACACCACCAACACCACCCTGGATGACGGCGCGAAGGTGAAGGATTTCGACGCGCCCGGCCTGACCGCCGACGAACGCAGCTTTGACGCCGAAGGCATCAAGGCGACGGTGAACGACACCATGCGCCGCGCCGAGCGCCTGCTGCAGGACGGCATCGAAACCCTGCGCGCCCAAAGCCGCGTCTATGTCGACGCCGCCGGCGAACAGCTCGGCACGGCCCAGCGCTACGTCGTCGAGCGCGTGAAGGAAAAGCCGGTGACGGCCACCATGGCCGGCGTCGGCGTCGGACTGCTGCTGGGCTTCCTGCTCGCCAGCGGCCGTAACCACCACCGCGACGCCTAGTCCATGGACCGAGCGCTGATGGCCGTAGCGGCGGCAGCCGCGATCGCCGCCGCCGCGGCCGGCAGCGTGGCCGCCGCGGCCTTCGCTCTGTTCGCGGCGCTTGTCCCGCAGGTCGGGCCCGCCTGGGCGGCGGCGATCGTCGCCGCCTCCGCGGCGGTTCTCGTGCTCGTCGCCGGCCTGGTCGCCCGCGCCCGGGCCGCCGGCCGCGAGCGCCGCCGCCAGGCCGAACCTGACGCCTCGCTGATCCAGAAGCTGGTCGAACTGGCCAGGGCGCATCCGGTGCTCGCCACCGGCGTGGCGCTGGGCGCGGGCGTCTATGCGCTGCGCAATCCCAAGCTGGTGGCGGCCGTCGTCGCCGCCTTCATGGAGGGGCGAAACTCCAAGGCGTGACCGGAACGGGGCGGGGCATAAGACGTTGCTGCAGATAGGGCGACAGCGCCCTGCAGCAGAAGGAAAACACCATGCTCAGGTGGGCCCTTATCTTTCTGGTGGTGGCGCTCATCGCCGCCGTCCTGGGCTTCACGACCATAGCCGGCGCCGCGATCGACGTGGCCAAGATCCTGTTCTGGATTTTCGCCGCCCTGTTCGTGATCTCGCTGGTCATGCATCTCGTGCGTGGCCGCGGCGCGCCGCCGGTCTAGTCCAGCCAGGGTTCAGCCGGCGGGCGGCCGCTCACGGCGGTCGACCCGCCAGCTGCGCCAGGGCTCGAAGTGCGAGCCCGTCCAGGCCATCGCGGTCACCGCGATGGCTTTTTCTTCGACCTCGATGCAGTTGAAGCCGGCCGGCACGCCGCGCTCGCGCACGGACAGGGTGCTGGCCCCCACCGCATAGGTCCTCTGGTCGCCGAACGGATAGGCCAGCGCGAACGGCGCATGCACGTGGCCGGTCAGCACGAGGTCGGCCTTCGCCATCGAAAACGCCTCGGCGGCGGCGCGGCCGTTCCAGACCTTCCCCGTCATCGGACCGCCGACCATCTCCATCAGCGGATGATGGCAGGCGATGATGCGCAGCGCGCCGGGCCTGGCCTCGGAGATGGCGGCGGCGGTGCGGCGGATCTGGCCCGGCGAAATCTGGCCCTTCGACCAGTTGGCGCGCGGCTGGGCGCCGCGGGCGGTGTTGACGGCGGCCAGGTCGAAGCCCGGCGCCTCGTAGTTGTGGTCGCGCGCGGGACCGAAGGTCCGCTCATAGCGGCCCCAGGGATCGAACAGGCGCCCGGCTTCAAAATAGGGAACGTCGTGGTTGCCTGGCGTCATCAAGGGCGCCGACGGCAGGGTGCCGACCCAGTCGCGGGCGGCGGCGAACTCGGCGTTCGTGCCGGCGCGGGTGATGTCGCCGGTGATGGCGATGAGGTCGGGCTGCTCGGCGTGCAGCCAGTCGCGCGCGGCGGCGATGGCGGCCTTGTTCTCGCAGCCGAAGTGGATGTCCGACAGGTGCGCGATGCGCATCTTCACCCCATCGGCGTGGGGGTTTCGGAGGGTTCCGGCATCGGCGGGGCGAGCGCGCGGAAGGCCTCGGCGTGGAAGCGGATCTGGACCTGGCGCGGCAGGCGGATCGGCTCGCCGTCGATGCTGGCGGGGATCATGCCGCTGGCCCAGGCGTGGGCGCGCTTGCAGCGGAAGACCTCGACCGCCGGGTCGCGCCGCCACTGGCCGGTCAGGGTGCGGACGCCCAGCCGGAAGGCCTCCGCCGCACCGGCGGGATCGAGGGCGACGGCCTCCAGCAGCGGCTCGTCGTCGTCGAGGACGCGGGAGACCAGCGGACACATGATCTGCAGCGCCTCGGCCTTCTGCATCGGGCCGCCCTCGATCGAAAAGCGCAGGCGGCCGGTGAAGGCGCGCCTCGCCGCCCGCCGGGCCCGCCGGAAGGCCAGATGGAAGCGCCGGTCGCGCACCGCCTCGCGCGCCAGGGCCCAGAGCGCCGGCGCGCCGAGCAGGGCGCCGACATAGAAGCGGTGGCCGCCGACCTCGCCGCCGGAGACCGGACGGATGCGGCCGTCCCGCAGCGTGTCCTTCAGCGCGGTGGCCCAGTCGCGGTCGCCGTAGAGGGCGCGGGGCAGCATGTTCATCGTCCCGCCCGGCAGCGGTGCGACCAGCGGGCCGTCGAGCCCGGCCATCTCGGCGGCGCATCGGGCGGTGCCGTCGCCCGCGATGATCACCAGCAGGTCCGGATGGCGGTCGATGGCGCCCCTGATGCAGCTGTTGAGGTCGGCGAAGTCGGGGGTTTCGACGCGGGCGGTCACGCCCGCCTCGGCCAGGATCGCCCCCACCTTTTCGCGAACGTCAGGGCCCACCCCGCCTGACAGCGGGTTGGCCACCACCTCGATCCGGCGAAGGGTCGGCGCGGGCTGGTCGCCTTTGTCCACGCGTCTAGGGCTGGGCGTTGGTGGTGGTCGTGGTCGTGCTGCTGGTGGTCGTCGTCGCCGTGGGCGCGGTGTTGGTCGCGGGCGCGAGGTTGGAGTTGTCGCGAGCATCCCGGATGGCCGCGCCGGCGTTGCTGGCGGCGTTCTGGATGGTCGGCGTCGCCTCGACCCGCGCGCTCCACAGCTGTTCGTCGATCACGCGTCCGCCGCGCTCGAACGAGCCGTTCAGGGCGGCCAGCACCAGGACGACCACGGCGATCAGCGCCAGCAGCGCCTCGACGATGGTCCACAGCCAGTTGCGGCGATGGCGCCCGGCCTCGTCGCGGCGGCCGCGGTCGTAGGCGTCGCGCAGCTCCTTGTCGGAAAGCGCTACGGTTTCGGCGTTATCGTCGCGGATGACGCGGCCTTCAGAGTCCACGCGCTCCATGTTTGGGTCTCCCGGTCTCGAGTTCGCCACCCTAACGGAACAGCGCGGCCGTAGTTCCGGCTGGAACCGGTCTAGCTGGGACGCGTTGGAGGGGTCCGGGGAGCAAGATAAGGAGAGGCATATGTACAAGTCCTGGATCGCCTTGGCAGGCGCCAGCGCGCTCGTCGCGGCGTGCAGCACTTACAACACCACCAGCCCCGTGACGCGCGATGCGGCCGCGGGCGCGGCTCTTGGCGCGCTTGCGGGCGCTGCTATCGGCAACAACACCGGGTCCGGCAGCGCCGGCACCGGCGCGGCCATCGGCGCCGTCGTTGGCGGTATTGCCGGTGCGGCCGCTGGTTGTCACCAGCAAGGCGGCTGCGGCGCGACGAACGTCAACCGCCGTCAGTTCTATGACGAGGTCGCTCATCGGTATTACTACTACGATGCCGCGACCGGCCGTTATTATTGGGAAAACGGCGATCCCCGCTACTGATCGGCGGGCCGCTTGAAGACCAGCAAAGGGCGGTCGGCGTAAGGTCGGCCGCCTTTTTCCTGTGGGGGTGAAGATGATCACGACAGCCCGAGCCGGCCGGATCGCCGCTCTTGTCCTGCTGGCCGCCGCCGCCAGCGGTTGCGCCTCGATACGCCAAGCGGTGAAGACACCCTACAGCGGGCCGGTCATGGCCATCCCGAGCAACTGCACGGACCTGACCGCCACCATCTATTTCAATCGAGGCTCCGCCGCCCTGACCAACGAGGCCAAGGCGGTGCTGAAGAACGCCGCCGCCCAGGCCGAAATGTGCCGGTTCACCGCGGTGGACGTCTATGGTCTCTCCGACGCCGTCGGCGCGCCGGCGGCCAACATCGCGCTGTCCAAGAAGCGGGCGGAGGTGGTGACCGGCTCGCTCGCGCAGCTCGGGTTCAGGACCGTGACCTTCAAGCTGGTCGCCGCCGGGTCCACCGGCGCGGTCACGGCGGGCGGCGAGGCCGAACCGCTGCGCCGCCAGGCCGACGTCATCTTCCACGCCGGACCGGCCGGCTGACGCACAGAAAAGAGGGCCGGATCTTTCGATCCGGCCCCGTAAGTCTGCATCATCGAGAAAAGGGGTGCGGAGACGGCTGGCTGGCTCTCACCAGCCTCAAGTCGGGGGGGGCGTCGCCGCCTCCGCACCCCACAAACGCGTCATCCCCAAAATGCGTTCCCGGCTGTGGACGATTTTTTGCGGGCGCAACCTGTCCGCGCCCAAACGGAACAGCCAAGGCCATGGCCGCGTTGAGATAACGCCGGTTCCCCCGCCGGCTTTGCGGAGGGCGCGCCATGCGCGGTTCAACGTGAACTCGCCGCTTCTGATCCATCACCTGCCGCAGAGCCGCCGTCAGCGGATGGCCAGGCTCAGGACCGCCGCCCTCGTCGCGATCGCGACCATAGCGGCCTCAGGCATCCTGCTGCAGGGCCACGCGCGCCACGGCGCGCAGGTCGCCTCCGTCCAGGAGCCCTTCACCTATTTCCCCGGCTGACCGGGAGGGAGTCACCGATGGCCTACAACCCCGAAGCCGAAGTCGAACACCACACCGAGCTGGAGGCCACCGACGCGCGGCAGGCCCGCTGGGGACGCCATGCGTTCTGGATGCTGCTGGCCTCGATGGTGCTGGTGGTGATCGCGCTGTTCGGGACGTGGCTCGCCCGCTCGGGCGACCTGCAGTCGGTCGACCACAAGACCCGCGCCGTTCCCGGCGAGGAGATGGGCAGCCCGACGCCGCTGATAGAACCCAAGCAGAAGGCCACCGACGTGCGGCC
>CAMLKO010000053.1 GCA_946480495.1 uncultured Caulobacteraceae bacterium | reverse complement strand
AAGACATCACCATCCAGCCCAACCAGCGGGTCATCTTCACCAGCCCGGCGGGCAATAAATTCTACCTGACGGTCGATGACGCAGGCGTCGTCGGCTCGACTGCGGTCCCGTCTTAGGAGCGAAACATGGCCTTTGGCTTCGGGTTTAACAAGAACAAGCAAAAGGGCAGCTCGACGATGACTACGTCGATTGCCCCGGAAGACTACCAGCGCCAGGTCTCCAACTATACTGGCGCGCTTGGGTTGCCATCCACCTATAGTCCCGTCTCCGGCGATCAGATTCAGGCCCAGATGAACCCCTATCAGCAACAGGTCATCAACGGCCTGTTGACGAATGCGGGTCAAGGCCAGCGGATGGCTCTAAATCTGGTCGGCGACCGCGCCAGCGCCGCGCACGCCTTCGGCGGCGACAGACAGGGTGTGGCCCAAGGTGTTGCGCTCGGCGAGTTCAACCGCAATCTCAACGACCAGATCGGCGGCCTGCTCTACGGCGGCTATCAGGACGCTGCCAACCGCGCGCTCGACGAGAACCGCTACGGCTACGCCTATCCGCTGGCGCGTCAGGGGCTGCTCAACTCGACCCTCGCCGGGATCACGCCGACCACGACGCAGAGCGGCACCTCGCGCGGAACGTCTAGCGGCTACAACCTCGCGTTCCAAGGCGGCGGCAGCAACAACAACAACCAGAGCGGCGGCAGTTTCGGCGACAAGGTCGCAAACTGGATTTTCGGGTAACGCCATGGGCCTTCTCTCGCGCGCCTATCAGGCCGTTGACCCCTACCTTCCGGGCGACGGCCTGCTTGACCCCATGTTCGGCGGCGGGGCTCAACCCGCGCCTCAGGGTCAACCGCAATCCCATCATGGCGGACTCCTGAGCGGGCTCGGCACGGCGGCCCACGTCGTGGATAGCGTTCTGGGTCTGGGTATCGGTGACGCTATCCATCAGCAGCGCCAAGCGACGCGGGACGCCGACCTGGAGACGACCCTGGCTCCGATCCTGTCGGACAAGACCAAAACCCCCGAAGAGCGTATCGCCGCTGGCCGCCAAGCGCTAGGGCAGGCCGCAAGTACAGGGGCCGACATCAGCCAGTGGAGCGCCGCTCTCGACGCCGCCGAAGCCAAGCAGCGTCTGAAGTCGATCCGCGACGGGCTCACCGGCGATCAGCAGCGCCTCTTCGATCTCAACCCCAGCGGCTACGCCGACGTTCTCAAGAGCCAGTACGAACCCAAGGTCGTCGGCGACAGCATCTATCAGGGCGGCACATTCACGCCAGCGCCGAATACGAAGCCGCTTATCGTTCCGGATGGTAGTAGCCTCTGGGCACCCGACGCGCCCGGTG
The DNA here is from genome assembly GCA_946480495.1 of uncultured Caulobacteraceae bacterium. Next base: position 5,704 of record CAMLKO010000053.1, on the reverse strand, counting down.
GGCAGTCATCGCCCAGCACACCGCCGCAAGGGCCGCAGGCGGGTCCCGCCCAGCCCGGCCCAGACGATATATTCGGCGGCCTGATCCAGCAGGAATCGGGCGGCCGCCCCGGCGTGACCGGGCCGCAGACGCAATACGGCCGCGCACAGGGGATGACCCAGATGCTCCCGGCCACCGCGCAAGGCATGGCCCAGAAGCTCGGCTTGCCGTGGCGGCCAGACCTGATGACCGGAACGACGCCGGAGGCGGCCGACTACCAGACCAAGCTCGGCAAGGCCTACTTCGACGAGGGCCTTCAGCTTTACAACGGCGATGTCCAAAAGGCGCTGATGTATTACCACGGCGGCCCGAACGAGGCCCTGTGGGGACCGAAGACGCATCAGTACGCTGCCGATGTGATGGCCCGCGTCCAGCCCTATCAGGTGGCCTCCATCGGCGACACGCCGCCCCCGCCCCCGCCCAGCGCCCCGCAGGCCGCAGCGGCGCCCGGCGCAATCCCCGGATATCATCTGCTTCAGGCCGCGCAGCCGAAACCCAAAGACGCGCCCTCAGGCTATCGCTATTCGGCAGACGGCAAGTCGCTGGAGGCCATCCCCGGCGGCCCTGCCGACTACGGCGGCGCGGGCGACCTTGGCGCGAACGGCACGCTTACGGGCGAGCCATTTCTTTCCACGCTTCCGGCTGATGACGCCAGACTCGTGAAGGCGCTTTCTGACGGTCGAATGCCACTTCCCACGGGGCGCGCACTGACATCGCCGCGTTGGGTAAAATTGCTGAGCGAAACCGCCCAATTTGACCCGACGTTCGATGTCGCTAATCAGCATACCCGCGTCGCCACGCGTAGGGCGTTTACCTCGGGTCCAGACGCGGGCAACGTCGCGGCGCTGAACACAGCCATTGGGCACATGGATACGCTCGATAAGGCGGCGACCGCGCTGAACAACACCAGGCTTCCGGCCCTCAACCGCGTCAAGAATTGGGCTGAGCAGCAAACCGGCGATGCGCGGCCTGGGCGGTTCGAGGTTGCGAAGACCGCCGTGGCGAACGAATTGACGCGGGTCTTCCGTGGGGCGGGCGGCGCCGAGGCTGACGTGCAGGCGTGGTTGAAGACGTTGGACGCCGCGCAATCGGAAGACCAGCTTCACCAAGTCATTCAGCAGGGCGTCGATCTCTTGGAGTCGCGGCTCGATGCGCTGAACGAGAAATACAGCCAAGGCATGGGCCGCTCCAGCGATCCGTATGAGCTGATCACGCCAAAGTCGCAGGAGATTCTGAAACGGCTGAAGAATGGCGCCCCGACAACGCCAGATACGCAACCTCCACCGCCCGGCAAGCCCTCCGCTCCCCGCCCCGGAACCGTCCAGCAGGGCTACCGCTTCAAGGGCGGAAACCCCGCCGATCCCCATAGCTGGGTCAAGGTTCAATGAGCAGACCCTGGGAACAGTACGGCGCGTCAACGGGGCCGTGGACGCAGTATAGTGGACAAGCTCCAGCCCGCCAGCCCGCCCGCAAGCGCAGTCCGCTGGAAGACGCGACCGGCTTTCTGGCCAAGGTGAACCGTGGCCTTGGCATCGGCGATGAGTTGGCGGCCGGGGTCGCGACCGCTTCCGACGTGGTGACGGGCAAGACGCCGCTGACGAAGGCGGGCGACGCGTTCAACACCAACATGGCCCGGCAGCGCCAGATCGAGGATAGCTACCAGCAGGCCCACCCGAACCTTGCGGCCCTGGCGACCGGCACCGGCAACGCCGGATTGCTGGCGATCCCGGCCGGAGACGCTGGGCTGGCGACGCAGGCGACGGGCCTCCTCGGCCGTGGCGTCAATGCCGCGCGCGGGGCGGTGACAGCGGCTACTCAGGGCGCTGCGTACAGCCTTGCTGACCGAGGAACGGCGCGCGAGCGCATTGGGGCCGCCGACCGCTCTATCGCGCCCTCCGCGCTCCTGGGGGGCGTTATCGGCGCTGCTGCGCCTGTCAGGGCCGCGCCCAAAGCGCCGACGCCGCAGCGGACCCTAAAGGCTGCCGGGGTCAGCCTGACACCCGGTCAGCAAATCGGCGGACTGGCGAAAAGCACCGAAGACCTTGCCCAGCGCGCGCCTATCCTTGGCCCCGCCATCCGGGGCGCCCGTGAACGCGGCGTCGCCTCCCTCAACCGTGCCGTCGCCAACCGTGCGCTTCAGCCGCTCGGCGAAGTGGTTCCGCCCAACGTCAAGAACGGCCATCCCGCCGTTTCCTACGTCGCTGACCGGCTAGGCAAGGAGTACGATCAGGCTGCGGCTATGGTCCCGCAAGTGGTCCGTGACCCAGAGTTCAACGCGGCCCTCGCCAACATCAACACGCAAATCTCAGAACTGCCGGCCGACCTTGGTGTGCAGTTCAAGAACATCCTGAAGAACCGCCTCGACAGCCGGTTCGCGGGACCGATCAGCGGACAACAACTGCGCACGATCCAGTCGGAGATCAGCGGTATCGCCGCCAAGCGCAGCGCATCGGAAGATGGCGGGCAACAGGCGCTCGGGGACATGCTTGAGGGCGTGTCTGACGAGTTGAAGAACCTGCTGGGTCGCGCCAACCCGGCCGCTGGGGAAAAGATCGCCACGGCGAACGAGGGCTGGTCGAGCTACGTCCGCCTGCGCAACGCCGCCGCTCGGTCCAACAAGAACGGCATCTTTACCCCCAGCCAACTCTCAACGTCAGTACGAATGACGGACAAGAGCGTCGGCAAGGGTAATGTCGCCAAGGGCCAAGCGGTCCTGCAAGACCTGTCTGGCGCAGCTTCCCGGCTGATGCCGGATGCCTTCGGCAACCCCGGCACCGCCGATGCGGTCGGCCTTGGCGCGCTCGGGACCATGACGCTGATGAATCCCATCAAGGGGGCCGGTGTCGCGGCTGGGCTTACCGCTGCGGCTACGCCTTACATGCTGATGGGCCGCAAGATCGTGACGGAGCTACCATCGACGGCATCGCGCGCCGAGATCGAAAGCGCGGTTTCGCAGCTAGCCGCGCTAGCGGGAAAGGACCCCAAGGTCATCCCGTATCAACGGATGTTGGAGGCGCGTCTCAGCCGTAGTGCGGGGCTCCTCGGAGCCTACGCCAACCAAAGCGGACCAGCCACGCCGCCTGCTTACCCATAAGGACCAGGGCGTACCAGAAGACGAAGAAGCCGGGCAGCCATTTGCTGCGCCGGAAGACCTCATCGAGAACAGGGTCGTTCGTCGGAAATTTCTCCACGGTTCCCCTTACCACACCCTGACCGAAAGGCCATCGTATGGACCTTAGCCCGAGCGTGCGCCGATGACGGCGGTAAAGCGCCCAGAGCAGCCCAGTCACGCCGATCTGCGCCGCGATCTCGACATGCAGACCATGGTCCTGCAACGCATCGAGAAAACCATGTCGGACGGCTTCGATGCGCTGAAGCATGAGATCGCCAGCATCAAGGAGACGGTCGGCCACGTCGGCACCGATGAGCGCGGCGACCTGATCGGCACCGGGATTGCGGGAGACCTCGGCAGGCTGCGCCAGCGGGTGGACCGCCGGTTCGGCCAGTACGACGGCTGGATCAAGTACGCCGCCGGGGCGCTGGCGAGCATCACGGTGCTGGGCGCAGTGATCTGGTGGCTTGTTCAAAACAAGATCGACGCGGTGCTGCGATGAATATCCGCGAGGCAGTCATCAACGCCCTGCGCGGCCTTCCCCTGATCCGCTTCGCCCTGATGCTGGGCGGGGGGGTGATGGCAACCACTGGAGCCGGGTGGCTGATCGTCCTGATCGGCTATGGGAAGTGGTTCAACAGCGAGGCCACGGCAGTAGCGCGGATCAACGGGCTCACCATGCTCGGGATCGGGTGTCTCGTGCTTATCGGGATCGTGCTCGTCGCCCTGGCATGGGGCAGGCTGGACAAGTTGAGCTTCAACGTCGGCGGCAATTCAGTGGACCTCGACTTCGAGGATGAGAAGCCCGACGTGGTGACGACGACTACGACGAAGGTGAAGTCGTGAGCTGCGTCCCTGTGGGGGCAACGCTCGCGCCGCTGATCGACCCCGCCCGGTTCAGGGAATGGGCGCCACGGGCTCTCCCTGGCACGCTGGAGGCCATTGAGCGCGCCGCCCATGCCCGCGGCTTCACCGGAATAGTATTGGCCCACTGGCTAGGCCAGGCGCACGTCGAGAGCCGGGGCTTCTCAACGCTGGTGGAGAGCCTGAACTACTCCGTCGAGGGGTTACGCGCCACCTTCGGCCCCCACCGCATCAGCGACGCCGACTGCGAGCGCTACGGCAGGAAGCCCGGACAGCCGGCCAGCCAGGAGGCCATCGCCAACATCGTCTATGGCGGGGACTGGGGGCGAAGGAACCTGGGCAATACCGAGCCCGGCGACGGCTGGCGCAATCGCGGCTCCGGCGTAATCCAGCAAACCGGCCGGGCCAACATCGAGGCCAGCGGCTACACGCCCGAGGAGCTGAGAACCGACATCGGCAAGGCCTGCGATGCGGCGGCCGATTTCTTCGTCTCCCACGGCTGCATCGCCCCGGCGAAGAACGATGATGTCCGGGGCGTGACGCTCAAGGTCAACGGGGGCCTGATGGCGCTCCCCGAGCGCATCAAGCGCACCCAGGAAGCGAAGGGGCTCCTCATATGACCTGGACCTACATCGGCTTTTTCGTGATCGGCGGCGTCTGCGGCGGGGCCGGTGTTGTGCTGGCCCAGGCGGTCGCGGTCGGCATGGCGCTGAGGAAGGCGTTGGGGAGCTGATATGACCGCCCTCCTGTTCCTCGCCCGCTACTGGCGCGTCGTTGTTATCGTCTCCCTTGTTCTAGCACTGGGAGCGCAGACCTTCCGGCTGCATCACGCCAAGGCGGACCTGACAACGGCCCGTGCGGCGCTGGTCAACCCCGTCACGCACAAGACCTGGCAGTCAGAAGCGCTGCGCGACGCCCGCGATCTCACCACCTGCCACGCCAACGTCACTACCCTGAAAGCCGCCACTGAAACCCAGAACGCCAGCATCGACGCACTGAAGCGGGAAGCCGACGCCATCAGCACCGCCGCTACAGCCCAAATCCGGGCCGCACAGGCCGATTCCGTGAAAGCACGGCGAGATGTAGCCGCGATCATGGCGAAGCGTCCTGGGGGCGATCTGTGCGCGTCGGCGCTAGAGCTGATGAGGGAGTAGGGCTGCGGTTTAGGGGAATCGAACCCCCAGCACACCTGCCAACGCAGGTCAGGAACCTACCAACGGTGGACTCGAACCGCCTTTGCCGACCCTCAAGCCGCAGCCCGAAAACCATAGCGAATCCAGCGAGGAAAGTCTATGATGCGATTGTCGATTTTGGCGCTGGCGCTGGCCCTCACCGCCTGCGCCACCACCCCCGAACCCAAGATCGAGGTCCGCGAGGTTAAGGTCGCTGTACCTGTAAAATGCGACCCCCAGCCCCGGCCGCAGAGGCCCGTCCTCCCCGACCACACCACGGCCCCGGACATCTTCGAAGGCGTCAAGCGCCTGCTGGTCCGGGACAAGCTGCGGGCGGCCTATGAGGGCGAGCTAGAGGCGGCTTTGTCGGGTTGCACTGGAGGCCCCTAGCCCATCACCCATTCACATCAAGCCCCGTTGTGTCTCATGCGGGCGGGTTTGTGATCAACAACCCCGGCGTTTCCCCTCTTCCTCCGCCGGTATACTGGCCCTGTCTCCTTAACCGGGAGGCAGGGCC
>CAMLKO010000052.1 GCA_946480495.1 uncultured Caulobacteraceae bacterium | reverse complement strand
CTGACCCGGCGCGAGGATTTCGAGGCGCCCTACTGCTCGATGATCCACGACTTCATGGTCACGAAGAACCATGTGTTGATCCCGGTGCTGCCGCTGTCGGGCGACCTGCAGCGGGCGATGACCGGCGGACCGCCGTTCGCCTGGGAGCCGGAGAAGCCGGCGATGGTGGCGGTGATGAGCCGGGCCGAGGGCGTGTCCAGCCTGCGCTGGTTCTCGACCGACCCGTCCTACGTCTTCCACCCGATGAACGCCTACGAGGCCGACGGGAAGATTTACGCCGACGTCATGAAGTACGAGCGCGCGCCGCTCTTCCCCAACGCCGACGGCACGCGCGGCGAGAATGTCGGCGCCTATCTCGTGCGCTGGATCTTCGACCTGTCGGGCGCCACCGACACCATCCGCGAGGAACCGCTGGACGACCTCCCCGGCGAATTCCCCCGCTTCGACGAACGGCTGGCCGGCCTGCCCTACCGCCACGGCTGGTTCGCCGCCCAGACGCGCACCGGCAAGGTGGAGTTCAATACGTTGGCTCACATCGATCTCGCCAGCGGCCGCCGCGAAACCTACGTCCTGCCCGAGGGCGACGCCGTGTCCGAGCCGGTCTTCGTCCCCCGCTCGGCCGACGCCGCCGAGGGCGACGGCTGGGTGACCGCGGTCGCCTATCGCGGCGCCGATGACGTCAGCGAGTTCATGGTGTTCGAGGCCCAGGACATGGCCGCGGGTCCCATCGCCACGGCCCGCATGCCGCGCCGGATGCCGTTCGGCTTCCACGGCAACTGGGTCAACGCCTAGGCGCGGCCGCCAAAGGCAGATCGTCGAACAGGGAGGGCGCGCGACTGGTCCCGCGCGCTCGCTCCACGTTCAGCAGCCGCATCTTGGTTTCGACCCCGCCCGGCGCGGAGAAGCCGCCGGTCCTGCCGCTGGCCGCCAGGATGCGGTGGCAGGGCACGATGGGTGGGAAGGGATTGAGCCCCAGCGCCCGGCCGACCTCACGCGCGAGGTTCTTGTCGCCTGCCCGCTCGGCCACCTCGCCGTAGGTCAGCACCTCGCCGGGCGGAATCGCGCGGGCGATCTCGTAGATGCGCCGGTGCAGCGGCGGGATGTCGGCGAGGTCGAGCGAAATGTGCGACAGGTCCGTCGCGCCGTCCGCCATCAGCGCCTTCACGCCCGCGATAGCCTCGGCTGCAAACCCGGACGGCTCGGCCTCCACCGCCCCCGGACAACGCCGCGCCACGGACGCCCGGATCGCCGCCTCGTCGGCCATCGGCAACCACCCGCGCACGACCCCCGCCTCGCTCCAGGCAAGCGCGCACCAGCCGAGCGCCGTGTCGAAGACCGCAAACGAAGTCATGCCGAACGATACCACGAGTCCCCGAGCGGTTGGCGCGAACGGCCATGCTCGTGTAAACCGCAGGCGGCCATGACCGCCGATCCCGCCCTTCGCCGCAAGACCATCGCCCTCGTGGGCCTGATGGGCGTCGGCAAATCCTCCATCGGCCGCCGGCTGGCGCATGCGCTCGAGCTGCCGTTCCGCGACGCCGACGCCGAAGTCGAGGCCGCCGCCGGCCGCTCCATCCCCGACATCTTCGCCGAATACGGCGAGCCCGCCTTCCGCGACGGCGAGCGCAAGGTGATCGCCCGCCTGCTCGACGAAGGTCCGCACGTGCTGGCCACCGGCGGCGGCGCCTTCATGAACGACCAGACCCGCGCCCTCATCAAGGACAAGGCCGTCTCGGTGTGGCTGAAGGCCGACCTGGAGGTCCTGGCCCGCCGCATCGCGCGCAAGTCCGACCGCCCGCTGGTGGCCGGCAAGGACCCGCTGGAGGTGCTGAAGGCCCAGGCCGAGGCCCGCTATCCGGTCTACGAGCAGGCCGACATCATCGTCGAGACCGGCGACACGCCCCATCAGGTGGCGGTCGAGGCGATTCTCGCCGCGCTGCAGCGGCACGTATCGAGGGTCGGCGCATGACGCGCTCCGTTCCTGTTGGCCTGGGCGAGCGCGCCTACGAGGTGGTGGTCGGCTCGGGCCTGATCGACCGGGCCGGCAAGCTGATCCGCCCGTTCCTCAAGCGCGCCCGCATCGCCGTCGTCACCGACCAGAACGTCGCCGACCATCATGGCGAGCGCCTCGCCGTGGCGCTGGAAAAGGCCGGCATCGCCACCGACGTCGTCGTCATCCCGCCCGGCGAGGAAACCAAGAGCTGGGAGGGCCTTTCGGAGCTCTCCGAGCAGCTGCTGGCGCTGGAGCTCGACCGCGGCGACATGATCGTGGCCTTCGGCGGCGGCGTGGTCGGCGACCTGACCGGCTTTGCGGCCGCCGTCTACAAGCGCGGCATCGACTTCATCCAGATTCCGACGACGCTGCTGGCCCAGGTCGACAGCTCGGTCGGCGGCAAGACGGCCATCGACACCCCGCGCGGCAAGAACCTGATCGGCGCCTTCCACCAGCCGCGCCTGGTGCTGGCCGACCTCGACGTGCTGGCCACCCTGCCCGAGCGCGAGATGCGCTGCGGCTACGCCGAGGTGATCAAGTACGGGATGCTGGGCGATGCGGCCTTCTTCGCCTGGTGCGAGGAGCACGGCTGCAAGGTCGTCCATGCCGATAACGCGGCCCTGGCCCACGCCGTCGTCCGCTCCGTCGAGATGAAGGCGCAGATCGTCGAGGCCGACGAGCGCGAGGCCGGCCGCCGCGCGCTGCTGAATCTCGGCCACACCTTCGCCCACGCGCTGGAGGCCGAGAACGGCTACGGCGAGGCGCTGAAGCACGGCGAGGCCGTCGGCGCGGGCTGCGCGCTCGCCTTCCGCTTCTCCGCCCACCTCGGTCACTGCTCGCCCGCCGACGCCGAACGCGTCGAAGCCGCCCTGCGCAAGGCGGGCCTGCCGACGCGGCTGGCCGACGTGCCCGGCCACCCCTTCGCGGCCGACCGCCTCATCGCCCACATGGCGCAGGACAAGAAGGCCGAGGGCGGCGCGCTGACCTTCGTGCTGGCCCGCGCCATCGGCGAGGCCTTCGTCGCCAAGAGCGTGCCCGTCGAGCCCCTCCGCGCGTTCCTGATCGCGGAAGGAGCCAAGCCGTGATCGTCGCCATTGTCGCAGCCCTCGCGCCGACCCTGGTCCTGCTGCTCGGCCTCTCGGGCCTGATCTCGGCGGCCGAGACCTCGATGACGGCCGCCAGCCGCGGGCGCATGCACCAGCTGGAGCGCGACGGCGACCACGCCGCCGCCCGCGTCAACGAGATGATCGGCGACCAGGAGCGGATGATCGGCGCCATCCTGCTGGCCAACAACGTCATCAACATCCTGGCCTCGTCGCTGACGACGGCGGTCCTCGCCCACGCGATCCCCGGGGCGCTCGGGGTCGCCATCGCCACCGGCGTGATGACGGTGCTGATCGTCGTCTTCGCCGAAATCCTCCCCAAGACGCTGGCCATCACCAAGCCCGAGGACGTGGCGCGGTTCATGTCCTGGCCGACCTACTTCGTGGTGAAATTCTTTGGCCCCATCGCGTTTGCCGCCCAGTTCGTGGTGCGCAAGACGCTGGGCCTGTTCGGCATCAAGCTGTCCATGGAGATGGACGTGCTGGCCGCGCACGAGGAGATCCGCGGCTCGGTCGAGTACCACCACGCCGAGGGCCTGGTCGAAGCCCGCGACCGGCGGATGCTGGGCGGGGTGCTCGACCTGTCGGAGATGGACGTCTCCGAGGTGATGGTCCACCGCAAGTCCATCACCCAGCTCGACGCCGACCTGCCGTCCAAGGAGCTGATCAAGGCCGCGCTCGACGCCGGGCATTCGCGCATCCCGCTCTACCGCGAGGACGCGGAGAACATCGTGGGCGTCCTGCACGCCAAGGACCTGCTGCGCGCGCTGGCGGACGCCGACGGCAAGGCGGCCAAGGTGGACATCGGCGCCATCGTCCGCGAGCCCTGGTTCATCCCCGACACCACCAAGCTGAAGGACCAGCTGAACGCCTTCCTCAAGCGCCGCTCGCACTTCGCGCTGGTGGTCGACGAGTACGGCGCGCTGCAGGGCCTGATCACGCTGGAGGACATCCTCGAGGAGATCGTCGGCGAGATCGAGGACGAGCATGACGTCGCCATCCAGGGCGTGCGCCGCCAGCCGGACGGCTCGGTCCACGTCGACGGCCAGGTCACCATCCGCGAGCTCAACCGCGCCATGGACTGGGACCTGCCCGACGACGAGGCGGTGACCATCGCGGGCCTGGTGCTGCACGAAGCTCAGACCATCCCCGACCCCGGCCAGATCTTCATCTTCCACCGCCACCGCTTCCAGGTGCTGCGGCGGCAGAGGAACCAGATCACGGCGCTGCGGATCAGCCCGCGGCTGGAGGAAGGCGCGACCTAGAGCGGGTGGCGCTGCAGGTAGTCCGACGGCAGCCCCAGCCTGCGGCAGGCGGCCGAGGCGGGCGTGGCCTCCACCACCATGGCGTCCATGAAGCGCCCGATCAGCCGGATCAGCGGCCGCTCCCAGGCTTTCAGCCGCCACGCCTCGAGCCCCAGCATCGGCGGCGCCCAGTCGGGCAGGATCTCCACCGCCGCGCGCAGGAACATCGACCGGAACGGCTTCAAGCCCGGCGGCAGGAAGTCGGTGCGCCCGAGGATGTCGAGGAACTCGTGCACGATCGGCGAGGGCTCCAGCTTCGGGCGCATGGCGGCGAACTGCGCCTCCAGCTCCGCGAGCGACCCCGGCGCGCCGGTCGCGCCGTAGAGCGCCGCGGCCGCCCGCCCCTCGCCGTAGTAGCGGTCCTTGTCCGCCCGGCTGACGGGCCGCACGAAGGCGCTGTAGGCCTCCAGGAAGCCGAACGCCGCCGTCGCCTGCACCCAGTCGAGCAGCTCTGGGTCGGAGGCCGCGTAGGCCGCGCCGGCCGGCGTCTCGCCCATGACCCGCGCATGCATGCGGCCCACGCCGGCGATCATCGCCTCGGCTGTGCTGCGGGCGCCATAGACCGTGACCATCGCCGCCAGCCCCGTGCGCCGCATCCGGCGCAGCGGGTCGGTGCGGAAGGTGGTGTGGTCCCAGACGCCGTGGCGCACGCGCGGCTCGGCCAGCTCCAGCAGCACCGCCGTGATCCCGCCGACGATCAGCGCCACGGGATTGCGGAACACGCGCCAGGAGACGCTGTCAGGGCCCACCAGCGCGGGCTCTCCCGCCGGACGCTCGAAATCCACCTTCGGCCCGCCGGCCTCCAGCAGCTCGCGCGCGCCGGCTTCCAGGCGGGCTTGCAGGGGATGGGGGAGCCGGATCGCCGTCATGCCGGACTATCTAGCCCCGGCGAGCGCGGCGTTACAGCGGCGTTGGCTCCTGGACCGCCGCCGCCTCCACGGAGCGGGCGAACGGCGAGGGCTCCTGCGACCTGTCGGGCAGGATTTCCCCATAGAGCCCGGCGCTGCGGCCGGTGTTCGTATCGCGCCAGAGCCAGTCCGGATCGGCCGCGATCTTCGGTGCGGGAATCTCGTCCATGGAAGTCCCCCTTCAGCGCCTGCATGGAGCCGCGCCGACAACGCGCTTCTACTCCCTCCAGTTCCTGAAGGCGAGGTTAAGCTCGGCCGGATTTGAGCCCTCGCGCGCACGGCCGGACGGAGGGGCGCGTGTATTGCGTGCGCGTATGCAGGCACGAAGGCGCGGGCGCGTGAGGGATAACTTCGGGGCGGGGACAGGCGGCGGGGTGTTCATCGGGCCATTATGGGGCCGGCCGGGCGGAGGGGGATTGTTTGGCGGCCCGCCCTCTCCCCGCCGTCATCCTGGGCACAAGGCCCCGGGATGACGGGGAGGTGGAGATAGCGGGGATAGATGGGGACCGCCGCAAGGGGCGAAAGGGCACGATTGTCTCGGCTTGGTATGTCTCCAGAGTCTCGCCTTTGCGGCCAAGGAAAGAGGCGGCGGGGTGAGCCGCCGCCTCAGTTGATCCGGTTCAGAGGGGACCGAAGCCGGAGGGTTCTGCGCTAGCCGCCGAAGCCGACGGCGATCTTGAAGTAGGGCCCGTCCAGGGTGCGGTCATACGACTTGCGCTCGGCATAGCCCGCGTCGAGGACGTTGAAGTACCGCTCCCAGCGATAGCCGGCGCCGATCTTGACGCGCTGGATCTCGTAGGAAAGGCCAAGCGACAGGTCGAGAACTGGAGCGGAGACGGATTTGGTTCGGTGAATGGAGATGGGCGTCCTGACGGTATCTTCAGGCAAAGGCAGACGCACGGGAACCTGGATTGACGTCCCGTAGTAGCTGCCCTTCCAGTAGCCGACCTGCTCGTAGCCGGTGATGTCCGTCCGCTGCTTGCCGAACAGGACTCCCCCGGCGAGCGACCAGTCGACATCGACGTGGCCTGCCTGCTCATTTCCGAGCAGGCGTTCGGAGGCCTCCCATGAAACCAGCGGACCGGCGCCGTCGAACTTCCGCGTGGCGTCAGTCGAGAACGCGTACTGGTCGTGGTGAGCGTCGTATTTGTTGATGATAAAGCCGTTCGGCACGTACCAGTCAGGAATGCCCATCATGTCGGCCGAGGAGTTCGACTCGAACTGCGCATACCGAATGCCCGCGTTGAGCGACGACCGGTCCAGCCCCAGCGATCCGAGGCCGAGGTCGCGGCCCGCGGCGAAGTCGACGATCATGTGTTCCTCCCTGTTGCTGACCGCAACATCGGAATGATTCATGATCGTCAGCCATATGGCGTCATAGTAGGCGCCGCCGTAAAAACTGGGATCGCATACGATGGCGTACTTCCCCCCGCCGGCGCACGCCCGGGCGCCTATTTCCTCGCTGTGGATTCTCGCATTGCCGCCGTTGGTGCGTCCGTAGCGGACCGCCGCCGAGATGTTCCACGGCGATGAATCCGGCCGGTACGTCAGCTTGACCTGACGGCCGTCACCCCAATCGAGGTCGCGATTCTCCGCGCGCGGCAACGTGTTGAGCGTGTCGGAAAACGCGGAGGCGAAGCCCGGCGCCATCAACCCGTACGGCGCGTCCTGCCGTTGCACCTGACCCGCGATTTCTACGGTGAGCGGATAGGGTCCGGTGTGGTCGGGGCTGGCCCCGGTCCACCAGGGTCCGCCGTTCCATTCCTTCGTCACGCGCAAGCCGAAGAGACGCGGCTCGTTCAGAAACACGTTGGTCGTCAGGCCCGTATCGTCGGAATTGAGGAAGGCGCCGGTGATGTTGTCCTTGTCCAGGACGTTCTTGACGTAGGCCATCACCTTCCAGCCCGCGTCCTCATTGGAGAAGATCGCCG